>DATDPY010000187.1:0-6936 GCA_035292565.1 Cyclobacteriaceae bacterium
GTTGAAATAGATATATTGCAGGGCAATAAGCAGTGAGTCATTTTCGGGTTCCAGGACACTCATATTATATAATGCATTGACTGCCAGGCGATAGTCATTATATTTTATTGCCCGGTTGTATACCCCCATCTGTATCCTGTAAACCAGCGAGTTCCTGACGTCGGTTTGTGCAAAAAGCCGGGCACTTGAGATGAGCATAAAAAACAGGATGCCTGCTGAAATAATTTTCTTCATCTTTTTAAGGTGTTAATATTACTTTCAATTTTATCATTCAGTCCAAGTTTTTTCCCGAGCACCTTCATGAATTCGAATGCTTCGCTATGGTCGTTATGGATGCTCCCCTCAAGAATGGCGTCTTTGATCTGATTCTTGATGACACCAACTTCCCTGGAAGGGCCGATTCCGAAATATGCCATGATCTCTTCTCCCGATACGGGAGGTTGAAAATTACGGATCCTGTCTTTTTCTTCAACCTCCTGGATTTTTTTTGCAACCATCTCAAAATTCCTGAGGTACCGCATCACCTTATCCTGGTTTTTAGAGGTGATATCCGCCCTGCAAAGCATCATCAATGAATCGATATCATTCCCCGATTCGAAGAGAAGCCTTCTGATGGCGGAGTAGGTAACGTCCTCATCGACCAGGGCAATTGGCCTCAAGTGCAGCCTTACCAGCTTCTGGACCCGCTTCATCCGCTCATCGAGAGGAAGTTTCAGTCTCCTGAAAAGAGCCGGAACCATCCTGGCGCCCAGGTCTTCATGTCCATGGAACGTCCAGCCGGCCAGCGGATCGAATCGTTTGGTCCGGGGCTTGGCAATATCATGGAGAATGGCCGCCCACCTGAGCCATAAATCAGGTGACTGCATAGCCACATTATCCAAAACCTGCAGGGTATGGTAAAAATTATCCTTGTGAGAAATCTTATTCACAGTCTCCACGCCCTGGAGTGCGGCAAGTTCCGGGAAAACGATGGCTAACAGCCCTGAATGGAAAAGCAATTTAAAGCCATAGGAAGGTTTGTTTGACAGAATGATCTTTTCAAGCTCCGCTGAAATCCGTTCCTGCGAAATTATTTTTATCCTGTCGACATTTTTTTTTATTGCCTCGAAAGTATCCGGCTCAATATCGAAATCCAGCTCTGAGGCAAAACGGATGGCCCTCATCATTCTCAGGGGGTCGTCGGAAAAAGTAATCTGGGGATCCCTGGGGGTCCGGATAATCCTGCTCTCGAGGTCTTTACGGCCATTAAATGGGTCGATCAATTCGCCAAACCTCCCTGCATTGATGCAGATGGCCAGTGCGTTTATGGTAAAATCTCGACGGTTTTGATCATCCCGGATGCTTCCTTCCTCTACCTCCGGCTTCCTTGAATCATGCCGGTAGGACTCTTTTCTTGCACCCACAAATTCAATATTTATACCGTTATTCCTGATCAGGGCGGTGCCGAAATTCCGGTATATCGTCAGGTCGTTGCTGATTCCCAATTTTACGGCGACCTCTATAGCCAGCTCAATGCCGCTCCCGGAAGCCACAATATCGATATCGGCAATGCCCTTTTTCCGTTTCAACAGGTAATCGCGTACGAAACCTCCCACCACATAGGCTTCCTTCTGCATCGAATCGGCAGTGGTCCCGATCAGGTTCAGGACCGGAAAATTTTCCAAATATTTATTTAACAACATGATTCCCTGCGTGAAATACGGCAATCCGTTTACAAATTTAGCAATTAATATCAAGGATTAAGCAGTCAATGACAGATGGCTCCTGCCCGTTGGGAGTTAATAATTAAAAAATATGATTCATGTCTTAAAATATTCAAGAATAAAATAATAGCTTTGTATCCCATAGGTACTGATCATAAAAAACCTGTGGGACCAACCAAATATATTTTTGTAACCGGCGGAGTCACTTCATCATTAGGGAAAGGTATCGTCGCTTCTTCACTCGGAAAACTTCTCAGGGCCAGGGGTTTGTCGGTAACCATTCAAAAATTTGATCCTTATATCAATATAGATCCCGGCACGATGAATCCTTATGAACACGGGGAGTGTTTCGTAACCGATGACGGGGCCGAAACCGATCTGGACCTGGGCCATTATGAAAGATTCCTGGGGGTTGCAACCTCCCAGGCAAATAATGTAACGACCGGCAGGATCTACCATAATGTGATCATGAAGGAAAGACAGGGTGAATACCTGGGCAAAACCGTTCAGGTGGTACCTCATATCACGGATGAAATTAAAAGATACTTTTATTTACTGGGTGAGAACGGCGAATACGAAGTGGTCATCACTGAAATCGGAGGTTGTGTGGGCGATATCGAATCTTTGCCTTTTATCGAGGCCGTAAGGCAGGCCCGCCTCGACCTGGGATCAAACAGCGCATTGGTAATACATCTTACCCTGGTCCCGTATTTAAAATCTTCCGGAGAATTGAAAACCAAACCTACCCAGCATTCCGTTAAACAGCTCCTGGAAGCAGGGGTCCAGCCCGATATCCTTGTATGCCGGACCGATCATCCTCTGCCGATGGACATCCGGCGAAAAATTGCCCTGTTCTGCAACGTCTCCATAAACTCGGTCATTGAAGCCCTGGATGCAGAATCAATTTATGATGTACCCCTGTTGCTGAGGAAGGAAAAGCTGGATGAACGGGTTTTGGAAAAGCTCAATATCCATAATTACAAAGAGCCGAATATTGAATTATGGAAAGATTTTCTAGGCAGGCTGAAGAACCCCACCGGCGACGTGAAAATCGCCCTGGTAGGAAAATACGTGGAACTTCATGATGCGTATAAATCCATCAATGAATCCATCATTCATGCAGGCGCAGAGAATGAATGCAGGGTGGACCTTCAGTGGATTGCATCCGATGGGATCAATGAAGAAAATGTGACTCATGTGCTCGGTGATTTCGATGGTATCCTCACAGCACCGGGTTTCGGGGAAAGAGGTATCCCCGGCAAGATAAGCGCGGCTAAATTTGCCCGGGTGAACAAGGTCCCTTATTTCGGGATCTGCCTTGGCATGCAATGTGCAGTGGTGGAATTTGCCAGAAATGTTGCAGGTCTCAAAGATGCGGCATCCACCGAAGTAGATCCCGATTCATCCCACCCGGTGATCGATCTTATGGAAGACCAGAAAAAAATCCTCAACAAGGGAGGGACCATGAGGCTGGGCGCTTTTGCCTGCCATATCAAGAAAGGGACCAGGGTTTATGATATATATAAGAAGGAAGACATCAGCGAAAGGCACCGGCACCGTTATGAATTCAACAACAAATATTTCGAACAGTTTAAAAGAAAAGGCATGGTCTTTTCAGGCGTAAATCCTGAAACAAATCTTGTCGAGATCATAGAGCTGAAAGACCATCCCTGGTATATCGGAACGCAGTTTCATCCCGAATATAAGAGCTCGGTATTAAATCCTCACCCATTATTTATTAACTTTGTGGCCGCAAGTCTCGACTTTAAAAGAAAAAAACTGGAAAACGGCCGGAATTCCAAGGCATAAACAATAGTTATGGATAAAAACCAGGTAACTGGATTAGTGTTAATTTCACTACTCCTGTTCATTTATATTTATTTTTTCGCTCCCAAACCTTCCCAGACTCCCGCGGTTCAGGAATCTGCTGAATCGATCGATTCCGTTTCCCGGGCAGGAACAGTCAAGGATAATATTGCACAGATATCGGTGAAAAATGACAGCATCGTCTCCGGCCTTTCGGGAGATTATGCGAAATTATTTTCCGGAATTGAAAAAGAGATCAGAATTTCAACCCGGGATGCGGTATACACTTTTTCAACCCGCGGGGGAAGCATTAAGGACGTCACGCTCAATGACTACCTGACCTATACCAAAGAACCGCTGCATTTAATCGATGCAGGTTCCAGTCGCATCGGGGAAATTATTTCTACCCGTCAGGGAGCTTTCGACCTGAACAATTTTATTTACAGGTGTTCCATGGGCGACCGTAAGGTGAATGAAAGGGATACCTTGTCTGTTGAGTTTATTGCGGAAATAAGCCCCGGAAAATTCATAAGAAGGACATATCGTGTCCCGGGCGGGGGTTTTAAATTAATCCAGAAAACGGATCTATCCGGCATTCAAGCTGATTTAACGGATAAGCCGGTCGAATTCATCTGGGATGCCAATATCCGTAATTCAGAAAAAGATCTGAAGACCAGCCAGATGAAAACGACCATTAATTATTACACATCTGCCGGGGAATTCGAAGACCTGAAAGAAGCATCTACAGAAAGGGAAGAAGAAACCGCCGAAGGACCGGTATCGTGGATGGCTTTTAAGCAGAAATTCTTTTCCAATGCGATCATCGCCCATAAACCATTCATCCAGGCAAGTTTCTTAACGGAGATCGTGAGTGATCCGGAAATTGTAAAGCATACCTATTTTAAAGGGACACAGAACGTCGATGACTACCAGCAGGGATATGTATATTACTTTGGCCCAAACAATTACCAGATCCTGAAAAAAGTGGCCCCTGGTTTTTCAAAAAATATTTACCTGGGCTGGCCCCCGGTGATCTGGGTGAACACCTTTCTCATCATCCCGATTTTTAACTGGCTTGAAAATTATATTTCCAATTACGGGATCATCATCATCATCCTCGTGCTGATCGTTAAGATCATCCTGCTGCCCCTTTCTTACAAGTCCTATATATCCATGGCCAAAACTAAGGTGCTGAAGCCTGAACTGGATGCGATAAAAGCCGAACACGGAGGTGATATGCAGAAGGCACAGGCAGCACAGATGAAACTCTACCAGCAGGTTGGAATTAACCCTCTTTCGGGTTGTATTCCCCTGCTGCTCCAGATGCCGATCTTGTTTTCCATGTTTTACTTCTTCCCGAACAGCATCGAATTAAGGCAGGAAGCATTCCTCTGGGCGGAAGACCTGTCCACTTATGATTCCATTATAAACCTTCCATTCGCCATCCCTTTCTACGGGAGCCATGTAAGCCTGTTCACGATCCTGATGACAGCTTCCACGATCCTGTATACCTGGTCGACCAGTCAGATGACCACAGTTACGGGACCCATGAAGACCATGCAATACATCATGCCGGTTATGTTCATGTTTATATTGAATTCATTCCCGGCTGCCCTGTCTTTCTATTATTTTGTTTCCAATATCATCACCTTCGGTCAGCAGGACCTGATCCGCCGCTTCGTGAATGAGGATAAGATCAGACTTATCCTCGAGGAGAACAAGAAGAAAAATGCCACAAAAAAGAAATCCAGGTTCCAGGAGCGGCTTGAAGAGGCGATGAAAGCTTCGGAGGAAGCCCGTAAAAAACAGAAAAAGTAGGACCCGCCCTGTTATCGATTGCCGGCCTGATCCGGGCCGGGATGATCGTGATGAAATCATTTGATTCCCGATCCCAGGCGCCCATCAAAAGGCGATTGATCAATAATTATTATATTTATTAATCGCTTTGTAATAAATTCGGGCCAGAATTTCAACCGAGACTAATTCATGGGAAGAATAATTGCCATTGCCAACCAGAAAGGTGGGGTGGGAAAAACCACAACAGCCATAAATTTATCGGCCAGCCTCGCTGCATTGGAATTCAAGACCCTGGTGGTAGATGCCGATCCTCAGGCCAACAGCACATCAGGACTGGGCATTGACGCAAAGGATATCCGTCACAGCGTTTATGATTGCATGCTTGGGGAAATAAAAACTTCCGATGCAATCATTAAAACCAAGCTTGAATACCTGTATATCCTGCCTTCCCATATCGACCTGGTGGCCGTTGAAGTGGAAATGGTTAATGTTGAAAACAGGGAAGAAAAAATGAGAAATGCTATCCTGCCGGTAAAGGAGGATTTCGATTTCATCATTATTGATTGCTCGCCATCCCTGGGCCTTACGACCATCAATGCCCTAACAGCGGCCGATGCCGTGCTGATACCTGTACAATGCGAATATTTTGCCCTCGAAGGCCTCGGCAAATTGCTGAACACGATAAAGATCATCCAGCAGCGATTGAACACTAATCTTGAAATTGAAGGAATATTGTTAACCATGTATGATGTGCGGTTGAACTTGTCGAACCAGGTTGTTGAGGAAGTGAAAACCCATTTCAAACAAATGGTATTCAAGAATATTATCCCGAGGAACATTAAATTGAGTGAAAGCCCCAGCTTCGGACTCCCGGTCCTGATATATGATGCGGAAAGCAAAGGTTCGGTCAGCTACCTGAACCTGGCGCACGAGATCATAGAAAAGAACGGCATAAAAAAGAAATCCTGACATGGAAGGGAAAAAATCAAAACGGAATGTTTTGGGCAAGGGATTGAGCGCCCTGCTCGATGACGCCGGATTTGACAGCGAGACCCGGGCTGGAACAGTCAGCGGACTCGGGTCGGTCCATGAGATCCCTGTCGGGCAGATCAAGGCAAATCCATTTCAACCCCGCATAAATTTCAGCGAAGAAGCCCTGGAAGAATTAGCGGAATCAATCAAGGTGCAGGGTATCATTCAGCCGATTACAGTCAGGAAGGTCGGTGACCTGGATTACCAACTCATCTCCGGCGAGCGCAGGTTAATCGCCTGCAGAAAGGCCGGCCTGAAAACCATTCCCGCTTTCATCCGCGACGCAAACGATCAGCAAATGCTGGAGCTTGCCCTCATTGAAAACATACAGCGCGAAAACCTGAATGCGATGGAAATTGCCATAAGCTACCAGCGGCTGATCTCCGAGTGTCACCTGAGCCAGGAAGATCTCGGCGAAAGGGTTGGCAAGAAAAGGTCGACAGTCACCAACTACCTCAGGCTTTTAAAACTGCCGCCCGACATCCAGACTGCCATCAGGGATGAAAAGATCTCCATGGGCCATGCCCGGGCCATTATCAATATCGAACAGATTGATACGCAGCTTGCCGTATTCAACAAAATCATCAAAGAAGATCTT
>DATDPY010000188.1:0-7272 GCA_035292565.1 Cyclobacteriaceae bacterium
CCTGCCGTTCGATAAAAGGAGGGAAATTGATACCATCATTGTTGCCGAACTGAAATAATGAAAAAGAAAGGCCAGTTCAGGCGAATCGCAGTAAAGATCGGAACCCAGGTCCTCACCGATGAGAATGGGATGCTTGACCAGACGCGGGTCGACGAACTTGTGCGACAGGTTTCGGGGATCAGGAAAAATGGGACGGAGGTGATCCTCATCACATCGGGGGCAGTTGCTTCAGGCAGGGGACTTTTCAAACCTGAACAGAAGATCGATCCCGTCAGCCTGAGACAACTCTGGTCCTCCATCGGACAGATCCGGTTGATCCAGGTATATTCTTCCCTTTTTGAGAAATACAAAACCCTGTGCTCCCAAGTCCTCGTTACCCGTGAAGATTTCAGGAGCCGGGTTCATTACCTCAATATCAAGAATTGTTTCACTGTTTTATTGAACCAAGGGATCATTCCAATAGTTAATGAGAATGACGTGGTATCGGTAACGGAATTAATGTTTACCGATAATGATGAACTGGCCGCCCTGGTGGCTACCATGCTGAACGTCGACTGCCTGATCATTCTCACGACGGTTGAAGGCATTATGAAGAACCGGGAAGATGGCAAACCGGACCTGATTGAATCGGTGGAACCGGGGAACCGGAATTTTGAAAAGCATATTTCGTCAGGCAAATCGGCATTCGGGAAAGGCGGCATGCTCACCAAGGCGGTGATGGCCAGGAAGGTTGCTGAATCGGGTATCGATGTCAGGATAGCCAACGGAAAGAAAGATAATATCTTGCCGGCGGTTCTTTCCGGGGAGACGGCGCATACCCGGTTTATTCCGGCGGCCGGAAAGACGAGTATCAAAAAATGGCTTCAGCATTCATTCGGCTTTGAAAAGGGGGCCGTCGTTATCAACGGGGGTGCAGTGGAAGCTTTGAAGAAACGCAAAGCAGCCAGCCTGCTTCCGGTCGGCATTGTAGCCGTTGAAGGAGAATTCCAGAAAGGCGACCTGATCACTATATATAATGAGAAGAAACAACAAGTGGGACTGGGAATTGCTCAGTACAGTGACGAACAGGCTCGACTGAAGACCGGGAAACAGCATGAGAAACCGTTGATCCACTACGATTACCTTTTCCTGTTATGAAATATAGCAGATATTTTGAAAGGGCGGTGCAGGCTGCCCGGGAGATCATCAAGATCGAGGAATCTCGCATCGGAAACATGCTTGTTGCCCTTGCCGGCATTATCGAAGGTGACCATGGTTTAATCCTTGAAGAGAACAGGAAGGACCTGGAAAGAATGGATCCCTCGGACCCAAAATACGATCGGCTGAAACTTACGTCAGATAGGATCCTGGACATTGCGGCCGATCTCAGGAAAGTAGCTTCGCTTCCTTCCCCGTTGGGACAGGTAATGGAAGAACGCGTGCTGAAGAACGGGCTGGCATTGAAAAAAGTCCGCGTCCCCCTGGGCGTGGTCGGCATCATCTACGAATCAAGGCCAAACGTAACATTCGACGTTTTTTCGCTGTGCCTGAAATCAGGCAATGTGTGCCTTCTGAAAGGCGGAAGCGATGCGGAGTTTTCAAATTCAGCCATATGCAAAGTAATCTCCGGCGTGCTTGAAGAATTCAGGATCCCTTCCCAGGTGATCCAGTTATTGCCGTCCTCTCATGATGCCACATCCGAACTTCTGAATGCCACAGGATTCGTGGATGTGATCATTCCGAGAGGGGGGCAGCAGCTGATCGATTACGTCAGAAAAAATTCCCGGGTTCCGGTCATTGAAACCGGGGCAGGCATTGTGCATACCTATTTCGATGAGTCCGGAAACGTAGAGAAGGGGGAAAGGATCATTTCGAACGCAAAGCTGCGAAGGGTGAGTGTCTGCAATGCCCTGGATTGCCTGATCATTCACCGTTCCCGGCTGAATGAACTCCCGGGGCTCGTCGGCGCCCTGGGCAGGGAGTCGGTTGAAATCTTTGCCGATGATGCATCTTTTGAAAGCCTGAAGGGGCATTATCCCCCGGAATGCCTGAAAAAAGCAGGAAAGGAACATTTCGGGACAGAGTTTTTATCAAAAAAAATGGCTATCAAAACCGTCAATGACAGGGAAGAGGCCCTCGACCATATTGCCCGGTACGGTTCGAAACACAGCGAAGCCATCATCGCGGAGGACGAAAACGCGATCGGCCAGTTTTTCAGGGAAGTAGATGCCGCGGCGGTTTATGCAAATACTTCCACCGCCTTTACCGACGGCGCCCAATTCGAACTTGGGGCTGAGATCGGGATCAGCACCCAAAAACTTCATGCCCGGGGCCCGATGGCCTTAGCGGAGATGACCAGTTATAAATGGATCATCAGGGGTGATGGACAAATACGGGTTCCTTGATAGCTCATATAATTCATGGGTAAATACACATCTTAAAAAAATTCCAAATTCCAAATCACTACTGTCCGGGTAAAGATATCGTTTTGAAGATTTGTCCATTGAATGGAATCTGGTTACACCAATAACTAATGATTTTTCAGCCACGAATCCACGAATTTTACACATGCTGATCCCCCAAAACTTAAAGGACACCACACACCGCGAAAGCGGTGTCAATTTGTGTCAATTCGTGTTATTAGTGGCAAAACCGTTCGGGGATTGGGCGAACCCGCCCTTTCCTTCTTGCTTTGCCAGGACTGACGGGTGAGTGCACGAATATGCCTTAGGCATTTCCACAAATTCCTCAAAGACTCCTCGTCCCGCGAAAAAGGGTGTCGATTCGTCGTTATCTTGGAAAGGGGGGCTTGGACTCAAAAAATATCCTGAAAAGACGGTTAAATAATTCAGAATAACCAATTGTTTTCCTTTTCCGTTTTTACCGGACAACATTGAATTCCAAATTCCAAATCTCAAATCCCAAATTGAATATCGAACATCGGATAGCCTCTAGCGACCCTGCCTGCAGAAAAGGTAAGTAGTTGGCAAACGGCAGTTGGCAACAATCCTGCTCTTAAAGAAGTAGGATTTAACCAGTTACCAGCAACCAGTAACCAGTAACCAGCAACCAGCTTCAAATTCTTTCCTGAGCCAGGTGCTTTTAAAAAAATATTTTTTACCTTTAAGCAGATGAACAACAACACTTTTAGAAAAGCCGGGAAGAGGCTTGCCCGTATTTATTACTATTTTCCCATCGAAGCATTCATCTGGCTGACGATCCTGATCGCCCTTCTTATCTATGATCCTGCATATGACCGGCATATGAGTCTTTGCATTTTCAATCGGCTGGGCATTGATATCTGCCCGGGTTGCGGATTGGGCAGGTCGATCGCATTTTTGATTCAGGGGGATTTGCGCAATTCCCTGGCAATGCACCCCCTGGGAATGCCGGCATGCCTGATATTATCTTCGAGAGTTATCAACTTGTTCCATAATTTTTTTAAAAACAATAAAACACGCAACCTATGGCAAATATCTTGAAGCATTTACCCGAACTCCAGGGACAGGAGATGGCCTATGTTCAGCAGATTATTAAGGATATGGAAGATGACATGGCCCAGCTTTTTGCAAACATTTACAGGACCAGGAGGAGGGATCCCCAGATGATCCTGATCACGGCGATCCTTGGATTCTTCGGTATCGCCGGCGTCCACCGCCTGCTCCTGAATCATATCGGCATGGGCTTGTTATACCTGTTCACGGCAGGTTTGTGCTTTATCGGAACCATTATCGACCTGGTTAATTACCAGAAACTTGCATTTGATTACAACCGGGGCATTGCCGATGAGGTTGCCATGATGGCCAAAGGAAGCTGATCTGCATATGAAAAAATTCACGGTGCCGGCATTTTACCAGGGTTATGTAAAACTCGCCACCGAAGAAAACATCGTTGAAGGCCTGGAAAATAACGAGAAAGAGATTCTCGACTTCTTCGTGAGGCTGGCCGGTGAAAAATTCAATTACCGTTATGCCCCGGGAAAATGGACCGTCAGGGAAGTCCTTCAGCATGTTACCGATAATGAGAGGATCCTGTCGTACCGGGCCCTTCGGATATCCCGCGGAGATAAAACCCCGCTTGCTGGCTATGAACAGGATGATTATGTGAACGCGCTTAAAATTAACCATCTCCGGAATGAGGACTTGATCGGGGAATGGAGGGCGGTGAGGCATGCTTCCAAAATCCAGTTCAGGAACATGCATCCTGATTTATATGAATATGAAGGTTTTGCGAATAACAATAATTTCAATGTAGAGTTCCTTGGCCGCGTCATCATCGGGCATGCCAGGCACCACCTGGAAATATTGAAGGAAAGATATCTGAAATAAACATCCGCATGATCTTCTGGCTTGAAACGGCTAAACGTCTCGATGCCATCGCCCAGGCGGGCCTTGCATTTTCACAAAATCCATATGACCTGGAAAGATTTGAAGAGATCAGGAAGATCTGTCATTCCATGCTTCATGAATATACCGGAACGCCAATTGAAAAAATTAGGGACCTTCTGTCAAACGAGGTATTTTATCCGACGCCGAAGGTCGATATCAGGGGTATTGTTATTCGCAACGACAGGATCTTAATGGTGAAGGAAAAACTGGATGGACATTGGTCGGTTCCGGGAGGCTGGGCCGATATCGGGTATTCCCCGAAAGAGATGGTGGTAAAGGAGGTTTTTGAGGAAGCGGGTCTGCACGTTGAACCGGTGAGACTGCTTGCCGTATTCGATAAAAAATTTCATGATCATCCGCCCGGTCTGTTCCATGTATACAAGATGTTTATTCTTTGTACCGACAGCGGAGGGGACCCCGTCGGCGGAACCGAAACCAGCGACGCCCGGTTCTTTGACATCAACGATTTGCCGCCTTTGTCGCTTGAAAGGAATACGGTAAAACAGATCGATACGTTGTTCAGGTTATCGAAAAGCTCTGCCAACGATTTATGGTTTGATTGAAATAAGGTATTTTTGAAATAGATTCGCGGGCTGAATTTTGCAAACCGCCCGACCTTAATTCCAGGTCATGAATAAAAGAATTGTATTCGCCGACCTTATCCTTCATGAGGACGAAAATTTTATCGCGATCAGCAAGCCATCCGGCATTTCATCGCTGGAAGACCGCCAGGGGAGCAGGAACATCCTCGAAATGGCCAGGAAATATTGGCCGGAATGCCAGGTATGTCACCGCCTCGACAAGGAAACCTCAGGGGTCATGATCCTTTCCAAAAATCAGGAGACGTACAGATACATGTCGATATTGTTTGAATCGCGGGAGGTGACCAAGATCTACCATGCCGTGTGCGACGGACTTCACCAGTTTAAGAAAACCGGGGTCGACGCCGCAATCAAACAACATTCCAACGGCAAAGTGGTCATTGACAAAAAGTCGGGCAAGCCATCCCAGACTTATTTTAATTCCCTCAAGGCATTCGGCGGGCATACCCTTGTCGAGTGCAGGCCAATAACCGGCAGGATCCACCAGGTAAGGATCCACCTGGCCATGCTGGGGGCGCCAATCACCGGCGATCTGGAATACGGGGGCAAATATTTTTTCCTCTCATCCGTAAAAAAGGGATACAAGCTCGGAAAATTCGAGGAGGAGAGGCCGCTGATATCCAGACTGGCCTTGCATGCAAAATCGATCCGGTTTGCCATGCCATCCGGCAAAAAGGTAACGATCAATTCACCGTACCCGAAAGATTTCCGGGTTTTGCTCGCGCAATTGGAAAGATATTCCACGCATCATCCGGTATAATAAGATTCGGATAAAACCCAGATCTTTTGTTATTGAGTATCCGGCTTCTGGGTATTTGCACTAAAGCTTTTAAGCCAGCAAAAAGATATCCATATTATAAACTCGTTAATGACCGGAATGAACTATGCCCGGAGGGCATACATTACTATAGTTCATCAATAAAGGCGAAGTTCCAATCCCGGAGGGGTTGCATTGTATTATCTGGTTTTATCTCCAAACTTATAATTCTATTCCTTGCATCCCTCATCCGAATGATATATATTGAGTACCGCAAACCCTGATTTTTTAATTCATATTCAAATAAACCTAAAATTCATTGCATATGACATCCAAAAAGAACATCAGCCGTCGTCAATTTGTGGGCACAGCCGCCGCTTCACTGGCCGCAGTCACAATCGTCCCGCGGCATGTACTGGGCGGACCAGGTTATGTTCCCCCAAGTGAAAAATTAACCCTCGCCTACATTGGCTGCGGAACCCAGGGCCTGAGGGAAATGTTTGGCCTGATCGAGAACCCGCAGATTCAGATTACTTCCGTGTGCGACCCAAACCTGAAAAGCGACAATTATATCGATTGGTCGCATGATGAAATCCGCAACGGTATCCGCAGAATTTCAGGCGAACCGGAATGGGGCTCCGATATCAAAGGCATTCCGGGCGGCAGGGAAGTCGCCAGGTATATGATTGAAAAATATTACGCAAAAAATAAACCTTCGGCCGCCTATAAGGGATGTAATTCCTATGCCGATTTCAGGGAATTGCTGGACAAGGAATCAGATTATGATGCCGTAAAGGTCATGACCCCCGACCACCTGCATGCAGTCGTATCGATCGCCGCCATGAACAAGAAGAAACACGTGGTCATCCATAAGCCGATCGCCAACAGGATTTACGAAGCCAGGAAGTCAATTGAAACAGCGCGTAAAACGGGAGTCAGCACGCATCTCCTCGCCTGGAGTCACAGACCGGGGTTTGATCTTGCCAAACAGATGATTAAGGATGGCATGATTGGCACGCTGAAAGAGATTCATAACTGGTCAAACAGGCCGGTGTGGCCGCAATGGACGCAAAACCCGACGGAATCCGTTCCGGTTCCCGAAGGTTTCGACTGGGATCTCTGGCTAGGCCCTGTTCCCGACAGACCTTACCATCCTAATTATACTCACAACGTATTCCGCGGATGGTATGACTTCGGCGCCGGCAGCATCGCCGACATGGGTACCTACAGCCTTTGGCCACTTTTCCTGGCCTTCGGTTTCGATAAATACCCGCTGAGCGCCGAAGCTTACGGAACCACCACACGCCAGATCATAGATAATGTGAGCCGTGAAGTAAAAAATGATGTGGCCTTTCCCTACACCAGCATGATTAAATTCAATTTCCCGGCGATGGGAGGATATGAGCCTATCAGCATTTTCTGGTATGATGGCGGGGTAAGGCCGGCCGTTCCCGAAGAACTCGAAGCGGATGGAAAAACCTTCGAACGTGAAGGCATGATGTTTGTCGGTGATAAGGGAAAGATTGTGGGAAGTTTCCATTGCGAC
>DATDPY010000189.1:0-2228 GCA_035292565.1 Cyclobacteriaceae bacterium
CCTCACCCAGGGGGACAGGCTGGGCCTTTATTTTGGCTGGCCACCCGGGTATCAAGAGTAATACTAAAGCCAGAATTTTTTTTATCATATCACGATATATTTAATTCAACTTCCTTCCCTGAAACCAGTACCTTTTCGATCTCGATCTTTCCATGAACCGTATTGACGGAAGGTTTTCCATCTGAAAGGCTGACGGTCCCGAAACCGGTTTCAACAGAGATAAAAACAGTAAAATCCCCAACCCTGGAATCGATGTACAAAGCTTTTTCAACCGAATCATACCTGATCCCGGTAAGACCCTGCAACATTCCATAGCTCGACAATGCCCTCGCATACCAATGTCCGCATTCGTATTCATTAAACGGATTCCTTACCCTGCCATCGTAACGGTCGCGGCATGTGCGTACGATTTCAAGCCCCAGGTCCACCTGTCCCATCAGCATCAAATGGGATGCCACCTGGTATTCAATGCCTGTCCATACCTCATCACTGTAAACAAAAGGAAGAGATAATTTGCCGCCTTTCGGCCACGAACACAGGAGAAGCCCGCCTTCATCGCCCATAGCGTAGGCAGGGCGTTGCGGATTGGCATGATCGCTCAGGTTATTCTTTAAATTATATTTATGAACCGATATCAGATGACTTCCTATTTTCCCGGCATCCCAAGGGTCTTCCATTCCGCACATCCTGGCTATCCAGGCTCCAAGTACCCCGTCCGACAGACAACCGGTTCCATACTGGTACTTCGGCCCTTCCTTCCCGAGTAGCGCCCTTGCCTCATCGGAATATTCTCCCCCGATCGATTTTTCGGAAGCTTCTATGGGATTCGGAGCATTAAGGCCGGTAACCTGTATTTTCTGGAAGAAATATTCGCCGTTGAATAATTCGGATTCCATGAATTTCCGGCCCTTTTCATAAATCTCCCGATAATCCGTAACATCGTCTCCTGCAAAATCTCCCATCTTCATGATCGCATTCAGGGCACCCAGGTAAAAGCCGGTACATAGGGCATCGGGTCCCCAAAACTCGATATCATAGGTATTATGATGGGGCTCTTCCACTACGCCTTTCTTCCGCGGGTCCCAGGTAAGGATACAATAATCCATGCTCTGTTTTAACATGGGATACATTTTTCTCAGCCATTCATTGTCCCCGCTGATCCTCCATTCCCTGTAGGCTTTCATGATCCCGCCTAATTGCCCGTCGGCGGCTGCATAGAAGTTATGATCAACCGGTCTGATTGGCAAAGCTGATCTGAACGTCTGGTGACCAGCTTCATTCTGGCTTTCACAGAACTCGGTCTGCCTGAGCGTCCTTTCCAGGGCCGGGAAGAGGTGAGGGATAGCCTGCGCATAATTCCATACATGGGTGCAGGATCCATGACAACACCCCCAGGTATCGCCGCAGCCTTCGTAATTCCATAACCTTCCATCGTACTGCCGCATAACTGTGGGAGATTTCAGGATGGTAAGATTAGCTGCAATTGCTTCGATAACCTCGGGCGGAAGAGAGCTGGAAAAGAAGGCGTCGCTGAAAAGGCTTGAATTATGGCGAAGATCTTCATAATGACTTGTCCAAAATGCCGCAACTTCGAATACATCTTTGAATTTCTTACTGTACCAGGGTTTATAGCTCCCCGAGGCGTAGGCTGGGTCATCCTCCTCAAGGCCTATATCTGAAGCTTTGTTACAGCATCCTGAAGCCGGGTCACATTTTTCATTGGATTGGGCGTCGCCTCCAATTCTGATATCTGAAAGGGGAACATACCATGTCATTAGTAGTTTAATGATTCTTTCTTCCCCGGATTTTATCTTAAACGGTACAAATAGGGAAGCGCCCGGCGCCCCGGATTCTACAGGCTCACCACTTTTGATATTTCCGCTCCTGACGGTTTCCCAGGCTATGGTCAATGGATCGAACCATCCTCCCCGGAACCAGCAATAATCGACTGCCGTATCAGGTTCTTCGGTGAATATGGCGAAATCGCCTGCAAGGTGGGGCTGCTTTTCCGTACCGTTTTGGGAGAGGATGAATCCGTTTTTTAAACCTTTGATGGAGCCGGGGTTATCCTGGGTCCGGAAGAAATTCCTGGCATTGAATGAAAATACAGCCTCCAGCTCGCTGTTCCCTGTATTCTTGAATTTATATTCGAATGCGCCCACCGGTAAGCTCGAGTTATCCGCATCTCCCGGGATAAAAGGGCTCCAACCCGTGATCTCAACTGTCAG
>DATDPY010000190.1:0-4693 GCA_035292565.1 Cyclobacteriaceae bacterium
AGCCGACAATAAATGTTACTGCCGAATACAGCATCCAACAACTCGGAAAGAAGATAGAACTTTTAAATGGTCCGCAGTTTGCGACGATCGTCAACGAAATCAGACCGGGGAGCTATAACAATATCGACCTGGTTCCAAATACTGACTGGCAGGACCTGATCTTCAGGACTGCCCCGATACAGAATTACCAGGCCTCCGTCTCAGGATCCACTTCAAAAATTCAATATTATGTAGGACTCGGTTACTTCAACCAGTCAGGAATTATTCCCAAATCAAGCTACGAAAGGGTTTCATTGAAATTGAATAATACCTACAACCTCACCAAAAATATAAAACTGGGAAACAACCTGACCTTTACGCCACGTCGGCAACAGAATACGCACGATAATGCAGTTTTCGTTGTTTACCGGGCGCAACCCGTAATCCCGGTACATCAGCCAGATGGTTCTTATTCAGAGGTTCCGGGGGTCGGGAATGTGCTTGCCGATATTGAATACAGGAATAGTTACGAAAATTCGTACCGCGCCGTCGGCAATTTTTACGGCGAGGTAACTTTTTTGAAAGACTTCGTATTCAAAACCAGTTATGGAATCGATCTCGATAATATCAGGAACAAAAGCTTTACCCCGGTATTTTACGTATCCCCGCAGCAACAGAATTCATTCAGCAGGTTGTCTAAAGATTTTAATAATATCTTCTCGTGGCTGTGGGAAAACACCATCAGTTACAGGAAAGAAATCGGCATGCACAGGGTCGATCTTGTGGGCGGATATACGGCCCAGGAATCATCATCTGAATTATTACACCTCGAGGGTCTCAACATCATCCGCGACCAGGAAGACTTCTGGTATTTCGACCAGAATAATATCAGCCCAGGTTCGACACGTGACGAAGTTGATAAAGAAAATAATTATTCCATGATCTCATACCTGTTCCGGGCCAATTACTCATTTGATAACCGGTATCTCTTCACCGCTACATTCCGCAGGGACGGGTCATCCAAGTTCAATAAGGACAACCGTTTCTCCGATTTCCCGTCGTTTGCAGTCGGGTGGAATATCATCAATGAAGGATTCATGGGCAGTGTTACCGGACTTTCGAACCTGAAGCTCAGGGCGAGCTGGGGAATTATCGGCAATGAAAAAGTCAATTACCTCCAGATTTATTCCCTGGTGGATAACGGGATCAATGCAGTATTCGGACAAAATGGAGTTATGTTACCGGGAAATACATACGGCAAATCAGGCAACCCGGATCTCCGGTGGGAAAATACTTACCAGACCGACATCGGGCTGGAATTGGGATTTTTCGAAGACAAGGTAACTGCTGAACTGGATTATTACAGAAAGCAAACCAAAGATATACTCATCGGATTGCAGGTCCCCGGGTACCTTGGCAACGGATCAGATGCCAGGATCACTTATAATGCTGCCGATGTGCTGAACCGGGGTTTTGAACTTAACCTGGCATGGTCAGGTAAAATCGGGGATTTTGATTATAGGCTTGGCGCAAATGGAACAACCTTGCATAATGAAACTCTTAAAGTATCGGGGTCCGGCGGAGATGATGATTATCTGCCTGGCATCGCTTCAAAGACGGAACCAGGTTACCCGATCGGGAGCTTTTACGGGTACCAGACCGATGGAATATTCCAGGACGCAACCGAACTGGCCGATTACCCCCACCGTTCCGATGCAGAGGTCGGATTTCTGAGATATGTTGATACCAACACTGACGGCACCATTAACGGTGATGACCGGGTTCATTTAGGATCTCCAATTCCAACTTATCTTTATGGATTCAACCTGAACGGCTCCTTCAAGGGATTCAATCTTAGCATCGACCTCCAGGGTCAGGGCGGTAATAAAATATTCAACTATAAAGAAACCGTACGCCCTGATCTTTACAATTTCGAACAGCATGTTTTTGACCGGTGGACAGGCGCGGGAACCAGCGATACCGAGCCCAAGCCGACTTATGGCGGATATAACTGGATCAATTCGGACAGGTTCATCTACGATGGGGCGTTCATCCGCCTGAGAAGTGTGACCCTGGGTTATACAGTTCCTGAAAACCTGAGCCGGGTATTCAGAATGAAGACTGCACAGGTGTATGTGCGGGGCACGAACCTGATGACGCTTACAAAGTTTCCGGGCTACAGTCCCGAAGTCAGAAATGACAACCCGATCGACAACGGTCTCGACAGGGGAGTGTACCCGATTGCTTCGGTTTATTCAGTCGGATTGAATATCAGTTTTTAATCGGCAATGACCATGGAAAAAATATATAAAATCAGATTAAGAAATTCCGTTGTAAACTATATCCCCGTTTTTCTGCTGTTATTCGCCTGCGAGGATTTTCTCGAAAAACCGCCGCAAGGCCAGCTTACCCAGGCTGCCTTCCCGGTTACCGCTGCCGATGCCCTTGCAGCAACCAATGCCGCTTACTATACCCTTCGCGACGGAAATTATCATTTCGGCCTGTTTCCTCTGACCGATATTATGTCTGACGACGCCAGAAAGGGAAGCAATCCGGGCGACCAGGAATCAACGATTGGTTCTTACGATAAATTCCAGCATATCAATACTGAAACCAGCCTTGAAAGATGGTGGGCGACTTTGTACCAGGGGATCAGGCGGGCAAATGTGGTCATAGTCAAGGTCCAGGAAATAGATATGAACGAAGACCTGAAACAACAGTATATTGGCGAAGCAAAATTCCTCCGGGCATTAATGTATTTCGATCTGGTAAGAGCCTGGGGAGGAGTACCGCTTGTGACCGACCTGAATCCCCCACTCGATCTTGCACGCAACTCGGAGGATGAGATTTATTCGATCATTGAACAGGATCTCCTGGATGCCATAGCCGGGCTCCCTGAAAAATCGGAAGAAAAGCTTTCCGATTACGGCAGGGCAACCCGGGGCGCAGCCAAAGCTCTTCTGGCCAGGGTATATTTATTCCTGGGTGATTTTACCAATGTTGAAAAATATACTCTCGAAATGATCAATTCCGGGGAATATTCGCTCGAACCTGATTTCGTCGATGCCAATAGCGTACTAGGCGAACAGGGTGTGGAATCTGTTTTTGAGGTTGGTGCGCTGGGGGATAAAGAAGGCATTGAAAACGGCGGAGCATTTTATGCCAATGTGCAGGGTGTAAGGGGAACCCCAAATCGCGGCTGGGGATTCAACAGGCCATCCATGGACCTGTTAAGATCATTCGAACCCGGGGATCCAAGGAAAGATAAGACCGTCATATTCCTGGGCGAGGTGATTGACGGTGTAACTATTCTTGGCGATGGATTAACTCCGGACGTTACATTGTCGGGGAGCGATACGCTTGAAATTGAATGTTATAACCAGAAAACATGGACCCCCGGAGCTATCGTTGCCCCTACCCAGGGACACAACCGGAGGATCATCCGGTATGCCGATGTATTGCTGATGGCTGCCGAGGCGCTTAATGAGAACGGGAAATCCGCGCAAGCGCTGACTTATCTGAACCAGGTACGCGCCAGGGCAAGGGGCGGAAATAATACCCTATTGCCTGACATAACTGAAACAAACAAAGATGCCCTCCGGGACCTGATCCTCAAGGAACGTCGGGCGGAGCTGGCGTTGGAAGGTCTCCGATTCTGGGACCTCGTCAGGACCGGCAAGGCGGAAACTGTGCTCGGTCCCCTTGGATTCGTAAAAGGCAAACACGAGTTATTTGCCGTACCTCAAAAAGAAATCGATATTTCACAGGGAAGGTTGACACAGAACCCGAATTGGGAATAGAAGAAATTATATTAACTTAATAATCATTTGACTAACAATAATTGAATTTATTAAACCGTTTAAACAAAAAAAGATTTATGAAAAGACTCGTAACATTATTCACCATGCTGGCTTTCGTATCTGTCATGGTGATTTTCAATTCCTGTAAAAAGGAAGAAGATCCGGTAGCATTGGTGTTGGCAGCGCTGATAGCAAACGATACTGATCTGAATGCGGCAACTGCTCCAACCGGCGTTGATCTTGATGCGGTCATCACGGCAGAATTTTCGACCGACGTTGATGCTTCCACAGCGATTGCAGCAAACATCACCCTGCTGAGAGAATATGACGACGCAAATGTCGACATCACGATTACAGCTTCCGGCACAACTGTCACCATAACTCCGGCAGATCCGCTCGGAACGGGAACCCAGTATACGCTGACTTTCACCACCGGTCTGAAGTCATCCGAAGGGGAATTCCTGGCAGCAAACGTTGCGAGAAGTTTCACCACGGAAGGCACATTCGCCGTTCCCGGCGCGATTGCCCAGTGGACTTTCGAAAACAGTGCCAATGATGTCGTGGGAGGCTTTAACCCAACCGGTTCCGGAGTTGTTGATATTACTTATTCCGCAGGAAGGAATGATGCATCCGGAATGGCTGCCACCTTTAACGGGACAACAAGTATTATCGAAATCCCAAATGGCGACCAGCTCGAAAATACTGACGATTTCGCTTTAAGCTTCTGGGTATATGCCGATACAACCGATAAGACTACCGGGTACTTTGTACTTGGTTTGGGTGCATTTTTCGGATTTCAATTTGAGATTTTCGGTGGATTGGGTGGCTGTAAACTCGCTGCCACTTATAATGTAGGCGATACAGCCACCACGGGAGAAGACCTCTGGTGTGATGCAACCGGAAACCTTGGATGG
>DATDPY010000191.1:0-3629 GCA_035292565.1 Cyclobacteriaceae bacterium
ATATTTTTTGAGTCCAAGCCCCCCTTTCCAAGATAACGACGAATCGAGACCCTTTTTCGCGGGGCGAGGAGTCTTTGAGGAATTTGTGGAAATGCCGAAGGCATATTCGTGCACTCACCCATCAGTACTGGCAAAGCAAGAAGGGAAGGGCGGGTTCGCCCAATCCCCGAACGGTTTTGCCACTAATAACACGAATTGACACAAATTGACACCGCTTATGCGGTGTGTGGTGTCCTTTAAGATTTGGGGGATCAGTATGTATAAAATTCGTGGATTCGTGGCTGAAAAATCATTAGTTATTGGTGTAACCAGATTCCATTCAATGGACAAATCTTTAAAACGATATCTTTCCCCGGACAGTAGTGATTTGGAAATTAAAATTTGTGATCACAAATCACCAAATGAAATATGCCTGCCAATCCATTGGGGAAGGATCGACAGGCAAGGTGCCGCAGAACAAAATGAGCATGGAGATGATTTATTGTTGGTTAGCTTGCTTATCTGTTTCTTACCGGGAAGCCACGGCGATATTGTGCCTGTAACTCCTCCACGAAAAATTTTCAGCAACCATTTCCCTGTTTATTATTTTAAATAATTTCCCCGGATCGATGTCCATAAAATTCCCGTTGAGGTTGAGCGGTGTGAGCTGAACGTTCACCCTGGTCATACCCTCGATGTTGATATGGACGTTTGCTATCGTTATCGTATCGTAGTCGGCCTTTACGGCGAATAAGGTGTAATCGCCCGGAGGAATACCGATCATCTTATAAAAACCCGCTTCGTTCGAGATGGCAGAACTAGTCACGGATTCGCCTTCCAGCCAGACGGAAGCGTTGCTTACTCCGTTATCCGACATTTCCGTTACGAATCCTTCAATCCTTCCGCTGGCAGAATTTGGAACAGACCGGATTACTGGAGTGAATTTATATCCTTGAGGGTTTTCATTCGAACCCATCACAACCAGTGACCTGCTCAGGTCAATATCGAGAAGTAGCTCCTCAGTCATGCCCTCTTCAATAACCATGGCCGGGTGGATGATAATTTTCAAGCCCGATGTTAATGCACTTGGGATCTCGAGTTCGAATTCCGTCCCGTCCGACATAACGAGACTGGCCCCGGATATAAAAATCCTTACCTGGTCATACGTGCCGGCCGGTACATCGAGTTCGGCGAGAAGTTCGGTCACGCCATTCCGAAGCTCCAGGAGGTTGATTTCCATGGGGCTGTTGAGCACGACGATAAAGGCTGAACTGTCATTGCCTTCCCAGCCATAATCGTCCCGCCTGGAAGAATCGCTGTGTGAACTTCCTTCTCCTGTCCACCTCATATTATCATTTTCAAGGGAATCTTCGCCTTCATCGGGATCCTCATCCCCGGCATCAGACTTCCTGATGAAGATTTTTTCAACAACCACATTCACTTCTTCAATGTTTTCCCAGGCTATCGGATCATCTGTGATCAGCAGCTTTAAATGCCCGGTCGCCATGGTATTGGAAGGGGCATCATCTTCCGGAGTGCATGCGCCCAAAATCAAAAGGATGACAAAAATCCTGGTCAGATAGATGAACGATTTTTTCATAACTTCCGGGAGTTTAGTTTTACATAAATCTTGTTTTCCCGACTTCATCATAGAAATAAAAATGCCAGAATCCTGTCCCAATTTTAAATATCTGAATACCAGTATATTACGTTTCAGAACCCCAAATAATCCGTGTGATTTGGGCGTCAAATTATTGCCAATTTGAAAATCATTTTATCAATTTTGCAAATATTTTGATGCCATTGTCGTTTAAATCAATACAGCTACCCTTCAAAATAATTTAATCCCGGATCAGCGTCCCGGCCCAGGGAATCTTAATCGGCAACCGATGAAATTCAAGCTCATTGTTATTTATATTTTTATCCTCATTGCTCTGTCCAGCGTTGGGATAATTTCCTACCAGGGCCTTACCAATATGATGAACACCCTTCGACTGGCTGTCCAACCCGACGAACGGATCGGAGAAATCACTGAATTTATCAGTCTTGTCCACTCGGGGGAAAATTATTTGCGGCTTTATGGCATAACCCGTCTGAATGATTATTACCTGGCCCATGAACGAAGCATGCGGGAGCTCCAGGACCAATTGAATCGATTATATAATGCCAGCGCAGGAGATCCGGTGATCACGACCGGCCTCGATAGCATTAAGCTGAACCTCATCATGAAGATCTATTTTCACGACCAGTTGATCAGGATGAAATCGGTCAGCATCATGCCTGAAATGCAGCACCGGATACTTATGGAGGCAGATTCCATGGAATCCAGGATAAGCACCCGTCTGGAAGGGATCATCAAGGATTCGACTGGGGTGGCGTACCCGGAGGAGCGGAAAGGATTTTTATCGTGGTTATTCCGGTCCCGTAAACAACCTGCCATAAATCCCGTGATCATCGATTCCCTGTTAATCAGGGAATTGGCAGAAATCAGGATATCCGATCCGATCAGGAATACCCTGGAAGAATTCACCGAAAAAGAATCTGAATTAAATAAGAGGCTGATGGAAAGCGAGCTGGGGTATACGGTGGAGAACACGCGCCTCACGGAAAAAATGATCCTTGCCGCCGGACAGATCAGCAAACATATCAGCGAGGTCTCCGCCGCAAAGGCCGGTGCAGCCGATATCCTGTTTTCCAATACTACGAAATATATTGCCTGGGCTGGAGCAATTTCGGCTCTACTGCTGCTGGGCATGCTGTTGATTATCACCAGGGACTTCCAGGTAATCCTGAAAACCAAAAAGAAGCTTGAAGAAACAAGTAAAAAGGCTGAACAGCTCGCCAAGGCCAGGGAGGATTTCCTGGCAACCATGAGTCATGAGATCAGGACACCCCTGAACTCGATCATCGGCCTGCTGAAATATGTTCGAACGGAGGCCATGACCGATACCGGGAAAAAATTTCTCGGCATGATCGGAAACTCCTCCGATCACTTGTTGAAAGTTGTCAATGAGATTCTTGATTATTCGAAAATCGAGGCAGGCCAGCTTCATTTCGAGAAAGTATGGTTCAACCCCTGGAACCTTATTTATGAAACAGCCGCTGTATTCCAGAAGGAAGCTTCCGATAAAAACCTCGACTTTTCAGTCGAAGCGGAGGAGTCGTTAAAATCATATATTATCCAGTGGGACCTTGTCCGTCTTCGCCAGGTCATCTATAACCTGATCAGCAATGCAATAAAATTTACCGAGAAAGGTCAGATTAAGCTAAAAGCCCGTCTCACCGGAGATTCCAGGCTGATCATCATCGTGAAGGATACGGGGATTGGGATACGGAAGGACCATCTCAGGAAAATATTCGACGAATATTCACAGGTTTTCTCCAGTCAATCGAAAAGTTATGGAGGGACAGGCCTGGGTCTTTCCATTGTAAAAAAGATCATCGACCTTCAGGGTGGCGAGATCCGCGTAGAAAGCAAGGTGAATTCAGGAAGTGAATTTATAGTTTCTATCCCGGTAGAAAGATCCTCGGCAGATCTGTCCGTTCTTCAGGAGATCGCCGGTTCCGCGGACCTGAAAAACCTTTCCGTGCTCGTGGCTGACGATGATGAATACAGCCTTCTGATGCTGAGCAAAATATTGAGGGCATGC
>DATDPY010000192.1:0-5266 GCA_035292565.1 Cyclobacteriaceae bacterium
GAACTTATTGCTTCCGGACAGTTCCGCCAGGACCTCTATTACCGGATCAGGACGGTTGAGATACAACTTCCCCCCCTGCGCGAGAGAAAAGAAGATATTCCCTTGCTGGTGGACCACTTCCATAAAGAATATTCGGCACGATATGGAAAACACGCCATACCCAATCAGGAGTTGTACGCAGAACTTTTAAATTATAAATGGCCGGGGAACGTACGGGAGCTGCAACACTCGCTGGAACGCGCTGTCATCCTGTGTAAAAATGACCGAATCACTCTCGAAGATTTTCAGCTTGGGGATTTGTTAACGCCCGGGACCTTCGATGGCCAATCCCTGAAATTGTCGGAGGTGGAACGGGAAGCCATCCTGAAAGCGCTGAATAAGTTCAGGGGAAACCTTACACAGGCCGCCGTCGAACTCGGAATCGGCAGATCAACCCTATACCGAAAAATTGATGAGTACGGAATCAAGTTCACTGAGAACTGAAACAAGGTTGCTGAACCGTTTCAGGCCCAGGATCGCGATCAGGCTACTGGCCATCTGCATCGCCGGCTCCCTGACAGGCTTCCTCATTTTTAATTCGCCTTACTGGCTGGCCGGTCTCTGGACCGCGCTATTGACCGGTATCCTTTTTTATGAGACCGTGCATTTTGTCGGCAATTCAGAACAGAAGCTTACCACGTTTCTGCAGTCGCTGGCCCAGAACGATTTCACGGTCACCTTTCCGGAGAGGAGGAAGTCGGCTGATTATAATTTACATTCAGCCTTTAACAGCCTGAATGCGATTTTCAATAACCTTCGGACGGAGCGCGAATCCCAACACCAGCTTCTGCTCGTGGTGGTGGAACATGCGGGCGTGCCGATGATCTGTTTCGATGAAAATACGGGCGAGGTCTTCCTGGTCAACAACGCTTTGAAAACTCTGTTGAAGCTGCCCTTTGTCAGGACGATCGGCTCGTTAACCCGGTCCAGCCAGAATCTCCCCGCGGTTTTAAAAAGTCTCCGGGATGGTGAGCAGCAGGTGATAAAAATCACGGAAAGCGGGAAGGCGCAGTTTCTGTCGACGATCTCCACGCATATCATATTCCGGAACAGAAACTTGAAGCTGGTGGTCATGCACAACGTCAGCAACGAGCTGGCGGCGAAGGAGGCCGAAAGCTGGCAGAAGCTCATCAGGGTGCTTACGCACGAGATCTCCAATTCCGCCATTCCGCTCTCTACGCTTTCATCGCATATCTATGGGATGGTCGACATGGCTGCCCTGGAGAAACGCCCGTTAAGTGAGGATGAGCGGAAGGATGCCATCGAAAGTCTTAAGACCATCGATCAACGCAGCCGGTCGCTGAAGGAGTTTGTTGAAAATTTCAGGAGCTTCAACCGGATACCGGAGCCGGATATTCAGTTCGTGTCGCTTAAAGAAATGGTCGACGAAGTGTCCCGTCTTTTCTCCGGGAGATTTAAGGAAGAAAAAATTTTCTTCTCCGCCGAAAACCTCGACGGTCAGATGGTCCTCGCCGACCGTAACCTCACCACCCAGGTCATGATCAACCTGGTCAGGAACGCCATTGAATCGCTGGAAGGAAGCGCAGAGAAACGGATTCGCGTCATCTCCGAAAAAGACGGGACAAGGAATATTCTTGTGCGTGTAATCGATTCGGGATGCGGGATTGACAAAGCCGAGCTGGATCAGATCTTCATTCCTTTTTACACGACCAAGAGAGGAGGCTCGGGAATCGGGCTTAGCATTTCCCAGCAGATCATGTATAAGCAGAAAGGAAACATTTCCGTCGTTTCGGATCCTGGTAAAGGGAGCGTTTTTACATTAAGATTTTCTTGCTGAACACAATAGAATAATTGAAAAACAACGAGGTTTCCGCTTTGGCAACACAGGAATGTCTGTAAAGTAATCCTTCCTACTCCTCTGAAACTGACTGTTTTAATTATTGTGGTGGCGTAAGTGAATGGAAGAGGTGAGTTACCCATCACTTTTATTGCCTCTTTAAAATATAAAAGACGTTATCCCCGGGCTAGCTACTGAAGGGAACGGCCAGTGTGCGACCCGGGGTCCCCCCTCATTTTGTAGGAGATTTTTTAGAATCAAATTGCAGATATCAACGGGAGTACCCCTTTATTCATCCCCGCCCGCAAGGCCTCTTTGAAACCGGCGAATACATTCCCTTTTCTGTTTTTCTTTTTCGAGGGAGTTATTCTGAAAATGAGTTACTTTTTTTGCCATTAGATCCAAATCGCCTCACATCACAGCTTACCCGCAGACTGGCTCCTTCGCTAAAAATGTCTACCAGACATTTTCTTAACGCTCGGCCCTGTTTCATTCCGGTGCAGACAGCCGTTTCATTTTGATACAATACGTTAATAGGCGCTTTACCATATCATTGATTTTCAATATCTTGTAAGTTGGGCATCATGTTGGCTGCCAGATTCGTAACAAGTAAACACCAATTGTCATGTTACGCAGTTTCTTTGTCATCACCCTGCGCCTCCTGTGGAGAAACAAGCTGATCTCCTTTATAAATATTTTCAGTCTTTCGATCGGGATTATGGCTTTTATCCTGATCATGCTATACGTGCATCACGAGCTCAGCTATGATAAATTCAACGAAAATTATGACCGTATTTATAGGTTGCAAGGGGATGATTATGGTAAACTTCCCCCGATCATCGGTCAATATGTGAAAGACAAAGTGCCGGAAGTTGAAAATATAGCCCGTTTAGCTGGAGGAAGAAAACAATTTATAACATTAATCCCTGAAGAAGGCCCCCGGGATCTGAAGCAGGTGGATGCAAATATTTTCTGGGCAGATAGTACTACATTTGAGGTTTTCACTTTACTGTTTATCAAAGGAGATCCAAGATCCGCGCTAACGGAGCCATTTACAGCTGTACTTACGGAAAGCATATCTAAAAAACTTTTTGGTGATACCAATCCCATGATGAAAAATATCGAGTTTATGGACCATCAATTCATGATTACCGGAATAATCGAGGATATTCAAAACTTCCATATTGAAATTGATATTTTGTTTTCACAGGAATCCATTCCGAAAGTATATCCTGTTTACAATCTCAATCATGCGGGATCGAGTTCCTGGTTGTGGAGCGCTACCTATTTATTGATGAATGATGAAATTGATGAAAAACAGGTTGAAGAAAAGATAAATAAAGTTTTGACGGAAATCAATGACGGAAACCTTTTCGACCTTGAATTCAAACATTTTCATCTCAGTCCTTTGAAGGATATATATTTTTCAGGCTCTGTTCAAAACTTGCCATATGGCTTGCACGGTAACCTGAAATTGATCCGGATCTTTATTGCCGTTGCGATTTTCGTCCTGGCGCTTGCCTGCATCAATTACATCAATCTTACTACCGCAAGGGCAACCCTACGGTTAAAAGAAGTGGCCATGAAAAAAGTGGCAGGTTCTTCCAGAATAGTGTTGGGATATCAGTTTATCATAGAATCCGTAATGATTACTTTTATCTCTTTTCTGCTTGCTTTTACATTGATCCAGACAATTATGCCTCTTTTCAAGCGAATACTAATGGTAAATATCAATTTGACTGAAATGATTCGTCCGGAAACCCTCATCCTGGTCGCACTGGGTGTACTGCTCCTCGGAGGTGTTGCAGGTTTTTACCCTGCTTTATACTTTACATCTCTTAAGACGGGTGAATTGTTTAAGGGAGAAAGGATGAAAGCAACGAAGGGTATATTTTTCAGGCATGCATTAATGACCATACAATTTATCATATCCATAGTCCTGATCATTGGCATAATATCCAATCATAGACAACTGAATTATGCCAGAAATTTAGACCTGGGATTTAATAAAGATCAAATAATAACAGTGAATACCCCGGGAGATTTTCCCGAAATGTATACTTTACGGGAATCATTTAAGGATATGTTGTTACAACACCACGAAATTTTTAAAGTGTCTTTCTCCGCCGGTAATCCAGGATCACAATTTGGGACATCACCTGTCGAAATTGATGGAATTAAAAAAGTTCTAAAATTCTTTATGATTGATCCGGATTACATAGAATTGATGGATATAAAAATCCTGAAAGGAAGAAATTTCTCCTGGGATAATATCGGTGAAAGGTTGAAACCATCAAATTTATTGCCCACTGATAAAGTTGGAATAATATTCAATGAAACCGCAATTAAGAAATTCGGGATCGATTCTACGGTAGGTAAAACGATCTATTGGACGGATAGGTATAATATTCGGATCCAATTGGAAATAATCGGCATTGTTCGTGATTTTCATTTCAGATCATTTCATCATGAAATTGAACCATTGGTTTTAGTATGGGGGCCACCAATGGTTACAGCGAATATTAAAGTTAATGCTTCAAATATTTATCCATTACTACGCATGATTGAAGCTGATTGGAAAAATGTCTATGGAAACAGGCCCTTTGTCTACCAATTCTTAGATGAAACCTTTTACCGGCAATACAAAAGTGATGAGCAGTTGGCCACAGTTATCAGGTATTTTACCGGTATTGCAATCCTTATCGCCTGCATGGGTCTCTTCGCCCTGTCATCTTTCATGGTTGCCCACCGGACAAAAGAAATCGGCATTCGCAAAACGATGGGAGCGACCATAAAAACAATCTATATCATGTTATCCTGGGATTTTTTGAAATGGATATTACTGGCGGCCGTTATTGCCTGTCCCATCGCTTGGTACCTAATGGATAAATGGCTGCAGGGCTTTGCGTATCATATCAAACTGGGGGTAGATATTTTCATCATTGCGGTATTGATCGCAGTCGGCATCGCTTTGCTGACGATTACCTGGCAGGCGTTGAAAACGGCGCGAGCGAATCCGGTGGAAGCATTGAAATATGAATAATAGCGCAATACGTAGATCCCTTGCTTTCAATCCTTCTGATTCATTTGAATCACGAAATTAACAAAAATGACGACATCCCCCGCCTCCGTTTCATTACGGCTGGGCAAGCCGGGCCGGATATTGACGGGATCGGCCAGAGCGAGACCCCGTCTTCATTGCATTACGACGGGCACGGCGAGGTCTCCCATCGTTACGTAGGAATGGTTTAGAATCAAATTGTGGATATCCATGGGGGACCCCGGCTCGGGGGCCGGGGATGACGTTCCTTTTTATAAATCGTTTTTCATGAGTGAAACGAAATTAATAAGCCCTCGTTCAATTGGATCAGTACAAACATAAAATGATGTTTTCCCCAGCCTTCATTTCATTACGGCTGGCAGGCCGGG
>DATDPY010000193.1:0-7354 GCA_035292565.1 Cyclobacteriaceae bacterium
GGCGGCGCAAGGATGATGGAGGCGGGTTATTCCCTCATGCAGATGGCCAAAACCTCCGCAAAAATCGCCCTGCTTACCGAGGCCAGGATCCCATACATTTCCCTGCTGACCGATCCCACCACCGGAGGTGTAACCGCCTCATATGCGATGCTCGGCGATTTTAATATTGCAGAACCCGGTGCGTTAATCGGCTTTGCCGGACCACGCGTAATCAGGGAAACCATTGGAAAAGACCTGCCGAAAGGATTCCAGACCTCAGAATTCCTCCTCGAAAACGGATTCCTGGATTTTATCGTCGACAGGCGGAATTTAAAATCCACGCTGACCACACTTTTAAAAATGCTTCGCCAATAGGCCGCAACCATTTCCTCTTCCACTCCCACAATCTTTTATTTTATCAGGTAATTTCGATATATTAACAGCCCTATGGAGATCAATATTTTTTTCACGCCGGTAAGCGAATCATTGTACCGGGATATCGGGACCAGCAGTTCCTTCTTTAATAATATTTACTTGCCTGGAAAGGCTTTTCCTGATTTCTCACAGGCGGATATTGCCATCATCGGCCTGACGGAGAACCGCGGATCGCGGAACAACCCGGGCGTATCCGGGGCAGCGGATGAGATCAGGAAAAAATTATACCGGCTTAAAAAAGGGACCGGCAAATACAAGATCATCGATTTGGGGAATCTTCGTAATGGCAATTCCCTCGATGATACCCTGGGCCGCCTGACGGAGGCCTGCAATATGCTGATGGACAAGGAGGTGATGCCTCTGGTGATCGGCGGCTCACACGATCTCGACCTTGGCATGTTCACTGCCTATCGTGACCTGGGGAAGCTCGTGAGCGTATTGAACATTGACGCCATGCTGGATATGGACAATGGCGATCCCGCTGATGAAAGCCATTCCCATGTAAGGAAACTGCTGATGCTTGAACCGAATTTCCTGTTCAACTTCAGCCAGATCGGATACCAGACCTACCTGATCGATCCGGAAAGCATATCGATCATGGAACAATTATATTTTGAAACCTACCGGGTTGGCAAACTCCGGCATAATATCTATGAGATGGAACCGGTGATCCGGGATGCAGATATGCTGAGTTTCGATATCACCGGCATCAAATCGGGCGATGCACCGGGGAATGCAAATGCACAGCCGTTCGGGTTAACCGGCGAGGAGGCCTGTCAGATTTGCTGGTATGCCGGCTTAAATGAAAAACTAAGCTCAGCCGGATTCTTTGAATATAATCCCGACCTGGATGATACGCTCCGCAAAACGGCCTCCGTAGTGGCGACCATGGTATGGTACTTCATTGAAGGATTTTACAACCGAAAGGACCACTTCAGCTTTAAAAGCAATCATTACCTGAAATACCTTGTATCAATGCCCGGCGATCCCGAGTCGATCGTATTTTATAAAAGCAAAATATCGGAGAAATGGTGGCTTGAGGTCCCCAATATATCTACGAGAAAAGTATTTGAACGGAAGAGCATCGTTCCCTGCAGCTATGCCGATTATCAGAAAGCAATGAAAGGAGAAGTGCCGGAACGATGGGTGAATGCACAGGCGCGAATGACCTGAATACCTAAACCAATACAGCTATGTTTTCTATTAAAAAAAGTAATGTGGCCATCCTCATTATAGGCGTGGCCTTGCCCTCCTGCCTTAAAAACATCGGAAATCCTGAAAATAATTTTCTGGAAATCCAAAAATGTTTTGCATACGAAAACCGTGATGTCATGTTCGATATCATAACCTGGAACGTCCCGGATTTTCCTGTAAATGACAATGAGGCCATCGAAAGGCTGTCGGCCATGGTTACTGCATCCGGTGCGGATATCCTTGCCCTGCAGGAAATCGAGGGCGCGGAAAAATTTTCGGATCTCCTGGCCTTCCTGCCTGGCTACACGGGATTTATCAACGCAGCTTCCGATCAAAATCCTGCGTTCCTGGTCGGGAAAGAAAGCCGGTTAAACATTATCGAAGCCAGGGCTTTATTTGAAGACGATCCCTACGCTTTTCCCCGCCCAGCCCTGATGATTTCGGCAGTGAATGCGGCAGGCGATACCATGATCCTGATCAACCTGCACCTGAAATGCTGTGATGGAGAGGTTAATGAGGCCAGGAGACAAGCCGGTTTGGACAAGCTGAAACAATTTGTCGATGGTCATTTTTATAATGATAAACTTATAATACTCGGGGATTTTAATGAGGAGATCACCGGTCCCGGCGGCCGATCGGTATTTCATCAATTCCTTTCCGACAGTCTGAATTTCCGGTTCGCCGATCTTTTGCTGGCCAATGGCCCGTCATCGGGTTGGTCATATCCGGAATGGCCAAGCCATATCGATCACTTTCTTATCAGCAACGAATGGTTTGAGGATGATTATTCCGTGGTTTGCCTGACGCCGGAACTATGCGACAGTACTTATTTTACCACGATATCGGATCACAGGCCCCTATTGCTACGGGTCAGGTTATAAAGGAGGATCCGTTAAACCTTTGCGGCAAACACAGGATCAAAAATCTCTTCCGGACAGGAAATCAAACAGGTGCATGCCGTATTCAAAGAAATAAGATTCCCTGGATCTTATGCAATTCTTTGCTGAACTGATTTGCAAATTGTTCCCTGACCCTCAGTAAAACTGTATTACTGTCCTCAAAATGCGAATTCAGTATCGCCTCTCTGTTAAATTTCAAAAGGCGCATGATATCGCCGGTCCTATCTGCACTGAATTTAATTTTCATGTCAACAACGGCGATCCTTTCAGCCTTTCCCGCTTTTTCAAGAACAGAGCCCGCAGCCAATTTATAAGCTTGCACCAGTCCGCTCCGGCCAAGTTTCTTTCCGCCGAAATACCTTACCACGACAACGAGTGTATCCGTTAAATCCAATGAGCGGATCTGGCTGAGGATCGGATCGCCTGCAGTATGTCTGGGTTCACCTGCATCATGGGCCTTAAAATCATTTTTTTCCCTGCCAAGAATATATGCATAACAAATGTGGGTGGCATCGAAGTACTTCTTCCTTAGTTCTTCGAGTTTCTCCTTTACATCATCTTCATTTCCGGCCTCGAACGCAAGACCAATAAATTTGCTCCCTGATTCCTTAAGGGATGAGATCGCTTCCTGCTTTACGGTGAACCAGGAATCTCCGGGTTTATTCATGGTCTAAATCGAAATGAGTCGTGTTAAATCCAGGAAACCTTCACAAATATTGCTAGTGAAATATCCAAATGCCGTCACTTCCGGTTATCCTCATTCAATACCATGCTTATATAACTTTTAAACCGGCTTTCCGAAATCAGGCCGTTTAATAAAAGTTCCTGGATCTTGCATCCAGGTTCATTCAGGTGCAGGCAATTACTGTAACGGCATTCCCCCATCCGATCGCGCATCTCGGGGAAATAATGGCTGATTTCCCAATTCTCCATATCGATCAATCCCAGTTCCCTGATGCCCGGCGTGTCAATAATAAAAGTATTATCTTCCAGTTCAAACATGGAAGCAAAGGTAGTGACATGGATGCCTTTATTGGCAAAGGTTGAGACCTCGCCTGTGGGCAGGTTCAGGCCGGGGGCAATCCGGTTCAGGATAGTAGTTTTCCCGACACCGGAATGTCCTGTTACAAGGCTCATCTTGTTCTTAAGCCAGATTTTCATGGAATCCAGATCTGCATCGTTTGTCGCAGAAATAAGAATGTTATCATACCCAAGTTGCCGGTAAAGATCCGATACGTTACGATGCATCTCTTTTAATGCATCATCAAAAAGATCCGACTTATTAAATACGATTTTTGCAGGGATTCTGAAAGATTCCGTATTAACGAGATACCGGTCGATAAAGCCGATGGATGTCCGGGGGAACGACAATGTCACGATCAGAATGGCCTGGTCAATATTCGATGCGATAATATGTCCGATATCCCCTTTCTTGGCAGATTTGCGTATAAAATAATTCCTGCGTGGGAGAACTTCATGCACTATCCCTTCCCCGCTTTTTTCCATTTCCACCACCACCCTGTCTCCAACCGCTACAGGGTTGGTAGTTTTTGATTCATTTAATTTCAATTTTCCGCGCAGCCGGCACCGTATCACTTCCCGGTTGTTAAGCCTGATATTATACCACGAACCTGTAGACTTAAGAACCAAACCTTCGGCTTTCATCCGGTAGAATATTTATTCATGTAGCTGACAATCCGGCCTGTTGCTCCCGTATTGTTGGCGACAAAAGTGGCCGATGCTGTGGCGGCCGAATGGTATAAATCCCGGTCCGATAAAAGCCTGATCACAATGGACCGCAGTTCCTCATGATTGCGTATGGCAAATCCCCCGCCGGCATTGATCAAGCCGGCAACTTCCATGTATTTTTTGTTCATAGGATGGTCCCCGAATATCACGGGCATCCCGAAGACCGCCGGCTCCAGGATATTATGAAGCCCTTCGGCGAATGCCCCGCCAACGTAGGCTATTCTGCCATGACGATATAATGAGGAAAGCATCCCGATATTATCGATGATCATAACTTTTTTATCCTCTTCATCTCTGAAGGCTGATAACCTTCCCGATGAAACGGCAAGCGAGGATTGGATCCCGGCGATTTCCCTTTCAGAGATAATATGAGGGGCCAGGATGAATTTCAGGTTTATTGAATCATCGTTAATCAGGGGGAGGAGAATTTTCATATCCGACGGCCATATGCTTCCCAGCACGAAAACATCGGCGCCATTGCAGAAGTCATCAACTTTGTCGATTTCCAGCGGATTTTTACTGATCTCGTAAACTCTGTCGAATCTTGTATCACCGGAGACGGTTATGTTATTGATGCCATGCTTTCCGAGGAGTAACCGGCTGTTTTCGTCCTGGACAAAAATATGCGTAAAATACCCAAGTCTTTTCCTGAAGAATTTTCCCCATGGTTTGAAAAAGACTTGTTCAGTCCTGAAAATGGATGATATGGATAGCAGGATTAAACTATTTTCCCGGCATGCATCGAGGAAGTTATACCAGAACTCATACTTAACGAATACCGCTATCCTGGGCTTCAGGATCTTTATAAAGAGCCTGGCATTACGCTTTGTATCTGCGGGAAGGTAAAGGATTGCATCGGCATATTTATAATTTTTTCTCGCTTCAAACCCTGAAGGCGAATAAAAGGTAAGCAGGATTTTAATTCCCGGGTTTTGCTGTTTTAATTTCTCGATAACCGGCCGGCCCTGTTCAAATTCTCCCAGGGAGGCACAGTGAAACCACAACATATTCCGGCCGTGTTTTGAAACGGCGGATTTAAGGTCCTCTCTCCAGTATTTTCTTCCTTTGATGATTTTTTTTGCCCTTGAATTAAAAAATGAGGCAATGATCAATGCAAAATCAAGAAGATAGATAAGAATATTGTAAAGGAATTTGGTCACCACAGTCGCTCGTACCGTTCAAAATAACCAAATAAGCCGGTGAATACCTAACCTTAATACCCCGTCAGACGGTTATAACCGTCAGACGGTGTATTAAGACGGTGTATTAGGAATAAAGATCTATCCGTGTTTGGACAGATAGTTTGATACACCTTCTCTGGTTGCATTCAGCCCCTCCTGGCCCTCTTCCCAGTTGGCTGGGCAAACTTCACCTTTCCTCTCATAGTGCTGCCAGGCATCTACCATCCGAAGGGTTTCCTCTATATTCCGTCCCAACGGATAATAATTTATGTATTCATGACGGATTATCCCCAGCTTGTCAATCAGGAATGTGGCGCGAAGGGCATTCGGAGTGCCCGTAAAACCCAGTTTGCCGTCGGGTTCGTAATGATATTCGCCGCCAAGAATGCCAAAAGATATCGCGATTGTTTTTGAATTGTCGGCTATCAGGGGAAAAGTAATTCCCTGAATACCTCCCTGGGCTTTGGGAACCATCAGCCATGCCAGGTGCGTTTCTTCGGTATCTGTGGATGCGCCAACTACTTCAACACCCCGTTTTTTAAATTCCTTAAGTATATCCTGAAACGCATGGATTTCCGTAGGGCATACATAGGTGAAGTCCCTTGGATAAAAAAACAATACAACCTCGTTCTTTCCCAGGTATTGCTCCAGGGTAAATCCTTCAATGATTTCTTCACCGTTAATTACTGCAGGAGCCTTGAACGCCGGTGCCTTCTTCCCTACAAGTGACATATTGCCAGATTTCTCTTGATTTGACTATGATAACAGGATGCCAGGAACAATTTTTCTTTCTTTAACCTGGTAAATTATAAGTTGAGGATACAATGTTATTTAGGAATTTGAATATCATCAATAATGTAAGCCTATTAGTTCTTAATTAACTATTCCTAACAAAGCCGATAGGCTTAATAAACATTAGATAAGTAGCTTTAAGGTAAAAAATTATAACATTCTAAGTTTTAATTTAATTTTTTATATATTTATCTTTGACCAAATCAAAATACGTCAGATATGATCATCATGAAGAAATGTTTTATTATTACCGCAGTACTCCTGACGCTTTTCAATACCTCGCAGGCACAGGATCAAGGCGGTCCGATTGATATGCTCCAGGGAGCTTCTGAAGATGCCTCCACATTTTTAAATTCCTATTTCTCACCTATTTTCAAAGGTATAGGGTATGGATTTAACGGTGGCTGGTATACTACGGCAAAACCCCATAATCCACTGGGCCTGGATCTATCTCTTTCATTCAACCTGGCGTATGTACCCAAGAGCGATTATTACTTTACATTCCGAAACAGCGATTATAACAAATTTCAACTCGCAAGCGGCACGGAAGCTAAAACACCAACAGTTCTGGGTCTAAGGGAATCCGGTCCTTCAATCCTGGTCAAGGGGGATCCGCCTTATGATAGCTACGTTATCGCCGATTTTCTTGCACCTGAAGGCGCAGGATTAAAACAGGAAATTGGTTTCAATGCCGTTCCTACCCCCGTACTCCAGCTCGGAATCGGCCTGATCAAAAATACTGATTTGAAGATCCGCTATGTTCCGGATCTCGTGTCGGATTTTGACGGCAATAATGTCGATTACAGCATCTGGGGGATTGGTCTTATGCATGATTTGACCCAATGGATCCCTGTCGTAGATAAACTTCCAATCGATATTTCCCTTTTCGCCTCATATTCCAGTTTGCGTACGGATATACTAATGGTCGACTCGGGTTTTCCCGGAACTAATCAAAGAATTGAAGCAAAAGTAAAAGGATTGAACGTTGAAGCCCTTGTTTCCAAAAAAATTGCCGTATTGACGGTCCTTGCAGGATTAGGGTATACCAAAGCCACGACAGGATTTGATCTGCTTGGAACATACGAGGTAACTTACCCCAACGCTCCGCCCATTCCCGGGTATGAT
>DATDPY010000194.1:0-2510 GCA_035292565.1 Cyclobacteriaceae bacterium
GAACCTCTGAACGGCAGAATGGATTTTGAATTCGAAAAAATGGAAGCCGGCCTGGTGAGGGAAATTGAACAGAAAGTAAATGATGAGATATTGCAGGGCAGGGAGATCGTCGTGAAAATACTTTCGCGTGAAGAATCCGAAAAGGTACCTGATCTAATCCGTACAAAAATTAACCTACTCCCCGCCGGGCTAACCCAGATCAGGACCGTTGAGATAAAAGGCCTTGATCTCCAGGCAGACGGTGGAACTCATGTAACCAATACCCGCGAAATCGGGAAGATTCAGATTTATGATTATCAAAGTAAGGGAAGAATCAATAAACGCGTGAAGATCAGAATCCTGGACAAATGACCTCTTATTTTTAATAAATCGGATGAAATGAAACTTTTGTCGATAATGGGAATATTATTTTATAGCATAGGACTATTCTCAGTTCATATTGGTAAATTTGAAAGCAATTAAACTTAATGAAAAATGAAAAGCATATATAAAATATCATTATATGCAATGCTGATGATTATGATCAGTTCCTATTCGGCAAGCTCCCAGGGATTGCTGAAGAAAGCAGGTGATCGACTCGGCCGCGAGGCTGGAAAATTACTTGATAAGGACAAGTCCGGTAATCAGCAAAATGAAAGCCAGGACAGTAACACCGGCCAGGAGCAGAATACGAATACTCAGGATTCACAGGATAATACCCAGGCCGGCACCTATGGAAGCACCGGTTCGCAGCGGAAAAAAATGACTCCTCCGGACGTAAATAAGAGCATTGCCGATGCTGAAACGGCATTCGCGTCAAAGGATTTTGAAGATACAAGGTATAACGTTCAGCAGGCCTTGATGGGGATCGAACTCGAAATCGGCTACCAGCTTCTGGAGTCGCTTCCTAAAAATATGGATGGCCTCGACTTTCTGGCTGACGAAGATAAGGTTCAGAGCAACGGCTGGGGATTCCAGGGATTCCTGGTAGAAAGAATTTACCAGAATGATAAAAATAAATCCATGGATGTTAGCATCATCAATAATGCTGCAATGATTTCCGGGATGAACATGGTCCTTTCAAATCCGGGATATGCTAATTCCGATAACAACCAGAAATCAGTAAAGGTTGGCAGTTACCGGGGCTTATTGACTGCTGAAGAAAACGGCAGCTTTACACTCGGTATTCCCCTGGGCCAGTCGTCGCTTGTCAATATGTCGTTTGCAGAATATCAGGATGAAAACGAGGTAATCGCAGCCGCCCAGAAACTCGACTTTGAAGGAATTAAAACAATGCTCGGTGAACAATAATTAAATACAGAAATGAAATTGACAAGAATAATATTCGCAATAGCCTTCTTCGCCTTTACAACGACTGGTTTTGCACAGGATGACCTGGAAAAAAATATAAAAGATGCAAAGGAATTTTATGCAGCCAAAAACCTCAAAGAAGCCCGGTATTCCCTGGAACAGGCTCTCCAGGCCCTGGATGTTGTGATCGGCCAGGAAATCCTGAAAATCCTTCCCAAGGAACTAAATCAGTATTCCTTTGACGAGAAACAGGATTATGTTTCGGGAAGTTCCGGGGGATTTACAGGACTGAACGTGTCAAGGTATTATTTTGATAAATCGGATTCCAGCAAAACGATGAATATCTCCATCATCAATAATTCTCCGCTTATTTCCACCCTTTCTGCTTTCATGACCAACCCGATGTTCATGAATTCATCGGACGGATCGCAGAAGTCGGTTAGGGTTGCCGGTTATAAGGGCGTACTCAATAAACGTACATCCGATGACATTCAAACCGGTTACGAACTGCAGATCCCCATAGGGAATACGTTAATGACCTATACCTGCGACGGGATCACCAAAGAAGCCGATATGCTGGGTTTGGCGGAGAAAGTGGATATAAAAAGTATCGCCGCCCTGGCAGGAAGCAATTAGAAATCACAACCTTGGAGGTTTACATAAACCTCCAGGGTTTACACATCCTGATAAGAATTCCGAGTATCTTTTGAGTTCAACCAAGGGCTTAATTTTGATTGAGCCTCTGTAGCATAATTTATCCACTGGATATCAGCCTGCAGGATTATCACATCTTTCATTATGCCGGCATCATATATTTATTAATGCCAAAATGTCATTAAAAATTATGCAAGAATTACCTAATTATGCCAATATGGCGCGAATTATTGGTAGATAATGCCAGTATTCGCGATTTTTTAGTATTGGAATGTGAATTGTAATAAGCACAACCGTAATGAAATTTAAAAAAAACGAATATGAAACTTATCAGAACAAACAGCAACTTATTCCCGGCCGTACCTTATTTCTTTGATGATTTCTTTGGATTGGGTTATGCCGGAAGGACAGGCAATCACGGCCATAAAAACGGGACATATCTGCCTGCAGTGAATATCCGGGAAACTGACGACAACTTCGAAGTTGAACTGGCGGTACCGGGTTTCAGCAAAAATGATTTCAAGATCGAACTCGACCAGGACATTCTAACGGTCAGTTCGGTAAAG
>DATDPY010000195.1:0-3446 GCA_035292565.1 Cyclobacteriaceae bacterium
AAAATTCATTTAACCTTCCTCCCAATTTTTACAGCTATATCCTTTTCATTATCGCCTACGCGGTATTGGTTATAAACCCGCTTCAGTACGGGATCAAATACGCATACCTGAAAGCCGCCAGGGGTGAGAAGGTTGAGGTCAGGGATATGTTCTCCTTTACTGCCAATTACGTGAATGCCGTTCTGGCCAACTTACTGACCGGTTTCATCATCGGTTTGGGTTTTGTCTTCCTCATCATCCCCGGTATTGTCTTCGCCTGCAAACTGGCGTTTGTTCCATATCTGGTCATTGATAAAAAAATGGGGGCAGTCGATGCGCTGAAAGCGAGCTGGAGCATGACCGATGGACATGCAGTTGACATATTCGTTATGGGATTGCTGACCATCCCGATCTTTATCGTAGGCTTAATACTGCTTTTCATTGGGATCATTCCGGCCATCATGTGGATCGGTATGGCTTTCGCATCCATCTATCATGGGGTGGAAAGGATGAAGGCGCCGAAGATTTGAGAACTGAGTTATTGATAGGGTAAGAATTAAATGGGAATATCCGAAGTGCTTTGGAGATTATTTATTCTTTGAATACCAGGCGTGATAGCAACGATGATTGTTCGATATTCGACGACGAGCAAAAATTATTCAAATTTCTAATTTATTATTTAACCGGCCATAATGGGAACAGGTGAACAAACCATAATGCAACTTGTTATATCCTTCCATAATCTAATTGTAGTTAAAATTTAGTTTTCTTTAAGTAACCTCATTTCGAAAAAGCCAAGCCAGGTTTGGCCATCCCGTGAAAATTCTCCTGTCTCAAGCCACTCCCCGTTGCTTTCAAGTTTTGCATTATAATGCATTTTACCCTGGGGGACATCCATACCCCACCTAAATTCATTTTCGAAAACTTCGGGGGCGTATTCGGAATATACGCCGTATGGGATCCGCCATGCCTGCCACCGGTACATCCCGGCTTTATCGTCGTACGATAAAACACCGAAGGCATGGTGAACAATTTCATCTGTGACCATATTGTTCTTCATGCGATGGCCGATTCCCTCGATCACAAGTATGCTTCCCCCGAGATTGGATTTGATTGATTCATGCATCGACACAGAATCGATCCTTCCCTGTGCCAAACGTGTGGTGGCCATTCCCTTCCATTCCCCGATCCACCAACTCATCTTTTTCATGGCTTCCGCCTGGATAAATTCTGCCGATTGTGAAAAACCAGCCGGGGATAAACATATTGTTAAAAGGAACATTAATAATGATTTCATAATTGTAATATTTTGTGTGATGTAAACTGATCTTATCGTTTTTATTCAGGACTTGTCTTTATCGCCTGCCCGTAAATACCCCCGGAGTGAATTCACGTATTGATTGAATTTTTCAATTCCCAGCGGGGTGATCCTGCAAATGGTCTGCGGGTAGTTTCCCTTGAATTTTTTTTCGATCTCAATGTATCCTGCCTCCTTCAGCTTGTAGATCTGGACGCTCAGGTTCCCGGATGTCGACCCGGTCTCTTCCTGGATCGAAGTGAATTCTGATGTCCCCGATCGCACCAATATGGATATTACGGCCAGGCGTAATTGAGAATGCAATATGGGATCAAGGTCATCAAACATATCATTCTGTTTTGGAAGCCCTTAACATATAGCCGGGAACCAGGTAACCTAACGCTATGGCAAGGGCATTGATCAGCAATTGATATTCGTCGTTAAAGAAAGAGCTGATCACAGCGAATAAGAAAAATATGATCCCCCCGAAAATTAAGGGACGGAAATTGATCGTAAAGCCCGTCACCATGGTCGACAGCGCCACGATGGTCAGTATAAACGGGGTCACAAAAACATGGTTTATTTTCAGGCATAAAAACAGCGTGATGATAATCGCCAATGCGGTGAATTGCCAGAGCGTGGTGATAAAATTGTCAATATGACTTCTCGATTCTTTTTTCACCGATGGTTTCCGTGCACGAACTATGGTAATGATCAGCCCGACGAAAGGAAATATAATCCAGTTGACGGCAGAAAATAAGCCTATTTTATCAAATGCTTCCTGCCTAAGAAGGTAGGACAGGATCATAAAATGCGAGATGCTCGCCAGTGCGATCAGCCATCCCCATAACAGGAAGTAAAAACTATTCCCCTTTAAGTTCTTCCGGTAATTCAGAATGAACTTTCCGATGAGTTCCAGGCTTTGTTCCGGTGTAAATGAGCTTGATTTCTCTTCCATAATGGTATATTTAATTCGTAAATATAACTCAAATATAAACTAGTTTATATTATAAAGCAAATTCAAGATCATTTTTCTTTTATAATTTTAGAATGCTTTGATTATGGCACGGGGAGCATAAATTGGCCGAATATCTCAAAATTTTCTGGAATTTTCAATGCAAAATCCGGCCTATATCAGTCAGGCCTTTTTGATTTCCAGATGAAATAAACCGGTATGCCTGTCAATACAATGATGAGACCGGGCCAGGTGTACATCGGCTTATAAACCAGCAGAATGGTAACAACGAATAAACAAAAGAGAATAAATATTCCAGGAATGACCGGGTACCCCACAGCCTTGTAGGGCCGATCGGCATGAGGCTTCTTCCTCCGGAGGATAAATATTCCGGCAATGGTAAGGCCATTGAAAAGCAGGACGGCCATGATCACATAGTCGAGAAGATTGCTATAAGTTCCTGAAAGACAAAGTACAGTCGACCATAACATCTGGGCGAACAATGCATTTCCCGGAACACTTCGGTTATTCAGGTCTCCGAGCCTCCGGAAAAATAATCCATCGTTCGCCATGGCATAATACACCCGCGGCCCGGCCATGATCAATCCATTGTTACATCCGAAGGTAGAGATCACCACAACGATAGCCATGATCAGTTCCGCGGACGGTCCGAGTATGCTTTCCATCGCGGCCGTTCCTACACGATCTTCCGTTGCAAATGCCAGACCTCTTTCCAACACGGTTGTTCCTTCCTGTGAACCGATAACCGGGAGAGCTTTGATATATACCCAATTCACAAAGATGTAGAGGATTGAAACGATCAGTGTACCGAGGAAGAGGCTGACTGGGAGGTTACGCCGGGCATTTTTCACCTCAGCAGATGCAAAGGAAACGTCATACCAGGCATCGGCGGAAAACATGGAACCTACCAGGGAGCTTCCGAATGCGGCGATCAGGGCCATGCCGGTCAGGGGAATAATCTCTTCTCCGGTCAGGCCCGATGCCTTCCAATAGCCGCCAGGATAATTTTGTCCGCTGGCATAAATAAACCCGACGACAACAAAAGCTGTCAGGATGAGGATTTTTGACCAGGTAAAAATATTCTGAACGATTTTACTCTGATTGATTCCTCGTGCATTGTTCCAGGACAGAAGGACAATGGAGCCGATCGCAACAAGATGGAGCGTATTGATAGAAAATATTTTCAGATCAAGG
>DATDPY010000196.1:0-15218 GCA_035292565.1 Cyclobacteriaceae bacterium
AGCTTGGGAGGCAAGCCGGCGTAATGCCCCAGTTGGAATTCTGGGGCTCGTCCGGTGTACTTTGGCATATTGGCCAGGCGCTGATGATCGTTGCCGCTTCCGGTGACAAGGATGCCAGGATATTGCCTGACGTTTATCATATGTTCAGAGGCAATTCATCATTTGAGACGCTCAAGCTGATTGATGGTTCCCTGATTGAGGTCTTCCACTTTAATGATTTTGTTTCATCCGTTCCCAGGGAGAATCAGCGCGACTCCGACAGGGTTTACCCGGGCGATGGCGTTGCACCCTTTGATCAAATATTAACAGACCTTAAGAATATGGGGGGTGAAAAGATTCTGTCCCTTGAATTATTCAACGAATCATATTGGAAGCAGGATCCGCTGGATGTAGCTAAAACCGGCTTGCAGAAAATGAAAAACCTGTTCTGATCCAGGCATCCGCTCGTATAATGCTGAAATTTATTTACCTGTCACATAAAATGGAATATTGGCGTTAGCTACATTTCCATTGCCGTCATAAATGTAAACGAAAAGGCGGTAATTCCTTCCCGTATCTTCAGGGACCATAAATTCAATTGTTCCGTTCTCCCTGGCCTTAATAAAATCCCTGATGCCCTCAGGCTTCGTTTCCCCCTGTCCAGCGTAGGCCCCAAATTTTGTCGGTTCCGGCAGTAATTCCCATTTTATGTTAAGCTTGTCGTTATCGGGGTCATGGGTGACGACTTCTGCCGTATTCAAACTGGCGGGGCTGACTTCAATATTATCTAAAAGTCCAAGGCCATTGATCTGGAGTGAGCTGATCCGTGGAGCACGGTTTACAGGCCAGATGCCGCTCCACATGTACTGCATGACTTCAACCGTTTGGGTTTTGAGGCTGTCATGAAACATATTAAACCAGGTGTGGGTTCTTTCCTGACGGTTGGTTGTCCACAGGAATACGTACGAGCCGACACACCAGGGATCGGCGGCGATCACTTTTTCGTATCTTTCCCGGTATCGTTCGGCCTTCTCTGTGCTTGTCTCCTCAATCACAATGCCCTGCTTTGTCCTGGGTACTTCCCACCATCCCGAGGGACCCCATTCGGTCACTGCATAAGGTTTGTTCCAGTCATACTCACGCAGCCATCCCGGGATATTCACGATAGCGGCATAGGCGTTTACGCCCAGCAGGTCCAGGTTCGGGCATCTTTCCTTTATATCCTTCAGTTTTTCCAGCTTCCCGTAACCTGTCACTGTCATTACCGGGTGGTTTGGATCAAGCTGTTTGATCATACCTGCAATTTCGTTCACTGCATCCCACATTTTCAGATTATAATCCTTATCACCCGGGATATGATCCAGTTCATTCCCGATAGCCCACATCAACAGGGCAGGATGGTCTTTAAATTCCTCCACGATCTGCTTGTTCTTCAAATACTGGTCCCTGACGGCCTGTTCATCATTGTACTCAAAACCACCTCTTTCAGATCCCATTGGGAGATTTGCCAATACTGTTAAACCCTTTTGATGTGCTTCGTCGAGAAAACGGTACGATGACCTCACGGAATTAGCTCCGGAAGCCGTCAGTTCGTCAAGAAATCCCCATCCTACGGCTCCCTTGATAAAATAGGGTACATTTCCCCTATATAGCGTGAAACGGCCGTTCTCTTCCCTGATCTCCGCTTTTCCATCTGAAGTTGAATTGCCTATATTGTTTTTTTTCGGGCTGCAAGTAATGAACACCGATAAAGTTGCGAAAAATGCAATTGTGCTGATTTTCATGTGTTAAAATTTAAAATCAAAAAATGCCTGCATCAAAGAATTTATAAATGTAATCGATGGCATTTACTTCTTATTCATTATTGAAGGTTTTGTAAATTTGGCTATATTGAGATGTTCCAATTTTAATTTTTATAACCATGTAATTTTAATATGAGATTTTTTAAAAAATGAAAGGATTAACCTAATGAAAACATTTACACGAAGAGAATTCATTGGCGCAAGTGCCATGGGTTTATTGGCCGGCATGTGCCTTAAGTCATGTAAAACAGGATCAAACTCGACACCCTTTGGCTGGCCGATGAGTTTCCAATCTTATGGCGTCAGGGAAATGCTCGGGGAAGATTTCGAAGGCACAATGCAGAGATTATATACTGCGGGATACAGAGGCATTGAAATGTGCTCTCCGAAAGGTTACGAGAATGCCGGTTTCGCCCCACTGATACGATTTTCGGTTTCTGAACTCCGGAAAAAGATAGAAGGTGCAGGACTTTTCTGTAAAACCTGTCATTTCCAGCACCCTGAATTGAAGGAGCCAAAGCTACAGGAAACCATCCAGTACGCAGCAGACCTCGGGTTGAAAGATGTGGTGGTTTCGGCAGCGTGGCTTCCTGAAGATGCATCAATGGATGACTGGAAGAATTTTGCGGACGAGATGAACCAGGCAGGTCAGGAAGTAATTAACGCGGGGATGCAGTTGGTATACCATAACCACTCGATTGGGCCCATCGTGGATGGTGAACAGCTATATGATGTGCTGATGCGACTGTTCGATCCCAGGATGGTCAAGATGCAGTTCCAAATTGCCAGTGTTTCGGAGGGATTTGATGTTGTGGAATATATTGCTAAATACCCGGGTCGTTATATCTCATTGCACATGCACGATTGGGATGCGGAGCAAAAGAAGATCGTAGCAATCGGAAAAGGCATTGTAGACTGGAAGAAGCTTCTCAATACGGCAAAAGAAGGAGGCCTTGCCGATTATGGATTGATCGTTGAAATGGAAACAAGAAAACCCGGCGATCCGCTTCAGGATTTGATAACCTGTTACCAATACCTGTCGGGTTTGAACTTATAGATGAAACGGCAAGCGTATTCGAATTTCTCGATTGAAAACCTGAACATAGTAATCACCGGGGCAGGCGGGGTATTGTGCGGGGCGATGGCACGGGAGCTGGCATCACTTGGAGCAAGGATTGCGGTGATCGATATACGAGGCGACAAAGCCCAGGAGACGGTCAGTCAAATCGCGGCATCAGGAGGAGACGCATACGCCATAACTTGCGATGTAACCGAGCCCGGATCAGTAAAAAATGCTTTGAAATTCGTCAGGGAACGGTGGGACCGTGTGGATGTGTTGATCAACGGCGCCGGGGGAAATCACCCCAGCGCCACCTCAAACCAGGATGTATCATTTTTTAACCTGGAATACAAAGCAGTGCAAAAAGTCCTGGACCTGAATTTTCTCGGGACCTTCTTGCCTTGCCAGGTTTTCGGAAAGTTAATGGCTGATAACGGTAAGGGGATCATTGTAAACATTGCCTCCATGAATTCGGTGCGGCCCTTAACAAGGATCCCCGCCTACTCGGCCGGAAAAGCGGCAGTAGCTAACTTTACTAAATGGCTGGCTGTTCATATGGCACAGGAATACGGCCCGGATATACGGGTAAACGCTATCGCCCCTGGATTCTTTTTAACCGAACAGGTCCGGTATCTGCTCATTGATCCGAAAACCGGCGGGTATACGGAACGTGGGGAAAGGATAATTGTCCACACACCAATGAAACGCATGGGATTACCTGCTGACCTGCTGGGAACGCTGGTTTGGCTCATAAGCCCGGCTTCGGCCTTCGTTACAGGAATAATGGTGCCGGTAGACGGCGGTTTCTCGGCTTATGCGGGAGTATAGGGAATTAGAAATTAAGCTTTGCTAAATATTTAAACCTTATTGGAATTTATCAGGCTCGATAATCTTTCAAAAATATATGCCCGGGGTAATCAGCGGATTCATGCAATAGACAATTTATCCCTGGAGATTGAAGAAGGGATTATTTTATCTGTTGTTGGAAGATCCGGATCCGGTAAATCAACTTTATTGAACCTGATTGGGGGACTCGACAGGCCCACTGATGGAAAAATCATTTTTAAGGGAAAAGATATCGGTTCTTTATCGAAAAATGAACAGGCTTACCATCGCAGGAGAAATGTCGGGATGATCTTCCAGTCATTTAACCTGATATATTCTTATAGCGCTTACGAAAACATTATGCTTGCATTGATTTTCGGAGGGGTACCGAAACGACTTCGTAATCAAAGAGCCATGGAGCTGCTGAAGAATGTAGGTCTTGAAGGAAGGATTAGTCATAAGCCCGATGAATTATCCGGCGGGGAAGCGCAGCGGGTAGCCATTGCCCGGGCCATGGCCAATAATCCTGAAGTCCTGCTGGCCGATGAGCCTACCGGGAACCTCGACAGCATAACGGCAAACGAAATCATAGGCCTGCTGGTTGAGGCAAACCGCGGCAAAAAGAAATCGGTGATCATGATAACCCATGATATTGACCTGGCCCACCGCGTATCAGACCGTATTGTGCGGCTGCTTGACGGAAAAATAGCTGAAGATTACCTTGTAAAACGATGAAGCTCCCGGAAATAATCGGGCTGGGGTTCGCCAATCTCTGGCGGACGAAATTAAGGACGTCCCTCACGCTTCTCGGCGTGGTGATTGGGGTAGGGGCGCTGACTTCTATGATCTCATTCGGCACCGGCATGGAAAAAAACATTACCGATATGTTCCGTGAGAACGATCTTTTCACCAGCATTTATGTTACAGCCAGAAAAATCGATTTAGGGGATGAGGGAGACGCCGGAACCATGATGGAAGGCCTGGAGAAGAAACCTGTTCGCCTGAATGATTCTACTGTCAACTTGTTTCTTGGTATGGATGGCGTGGAAATAGCATACCCCGAAAATTCCTTTCAGGTCAGGGCTAAGTTTTTTGGCAAGGAAGGTGACCTGAATGTTGCCGGGTTGCCGGTCTATATGCAAAAATACCGGCCATTCAGCGATATAGCCTATGGTACATTTTTCAAAGAAGATTCATCAGCGACAACGGTAATAAGTTTGGACGGGCTCAGGAAATTGAAGATAATAGTTAACGACCCTGACGAACCTGTTGAACTCAACGATGAGGAAATCGGGAGGGGGATGATTCTTCTTCCTCCGGATTCCATCATCGGAAAGCCGATTTTCCTCACAACCGTTGTGATCGACGCACCTGCATTATACCTGAGATCCTTCAACATTTTCAACAAATCTGAAAATATGCCGGTTAAAAAAATTACAATTCCTTTTATCATATGCGGTATCATGAAAAACAAAAGCCCGTTCCGGGTATGGAATTTCAGAAATGATATTTTCATGTCGTACCGGACGGCTGAAAAAATTCCACGTCTTCCGGTCGATAATTTCCTCGATTTGTTTGTTGATGATAACAATGCGGATACCTATAACTCAATTTACATTCGGGTGACAACCCCGAAGGAAATGGATGCCGTAATATCCAAATTGAAGGAAATGAATTTCAACATTCTGACATTCTCGGGGCAATTGAAAGAAATGCGGAGGAATTTCCTGATCCTTGACGGTGTGCTTGCGGCCATTGGCACGATAGCCCTCATCGTTGCCGGTCTTGGAATCATGAATACCATGATCATGTCGATCCTTGAAAGGACAAGGGAGATCGGAATCATGAAAGCAATCGGCGGAAGTGAATCTCAGATCAGGCTGATTTTTTTTGTGGAAGCCGGGGTCATCGGATTCATCGGCGCAATTCTGGGACTTGTGCTGGGCTGGATCGTGACGATCATCGCAAATAAAATTGCCAATCTTCAAATATTGCCAGTGGGCGAACCTCCTGTTGATTTTTTCTATTTCCCCGCCTGGCTCATTCTCGGAGCTATTGCATTTTCAATTGCTCTGAGCCTGGCAGCCGGGCTATATCCTGCGATAAGAGCATCGAGAATCGATCCCGTAAAAGCCCTGCGGCATGACTGATCCGGTAATATCAATTTGCCTTCCCCAAAATATGTTCATAGCATGAAAGGTTAATTAATTAATTTTGTTATTTTGGGAAGGATGAAAGATTTTTTTTGCTGACATGTATTAACTTCCTCGATTTATGGTAATCATTACAAACTACCCGGTAGCGGTATTTTTAACCCTTATGGCCATGATCTGCTGGGGATCCTGGGCGAATACACAAAAGCTTGTGCAGGAGAACTGGAGGTTTGAATTGTTTTATTGGGACATGGTGATCGGCATACTGATCCTTTCGCTGATTTCAGCCTTCACGGTTGGCAGTCTTGGTATCAATGGGAGGCCTTTCCTGACCGATATAGCCCAGGCAGAAACCGGGAGCATAATTTCGGCAATGCTTGGCGGTATTGTATGGAACCTTGGAAACATTCTTCTGGTAGCTGCCATTTCCGTGGCCGGGATGTCGGTAGGATTCCCTATTGGCGGGGGAATAGCCTGGGTGCTGGGAATCGTTGTAAATCATGTTTTGGTAATCCTCGACAAGGGAAAATCACCCGATAATACCGGCTTATTATTCACGGGGATTATGGTGATCATGATTGCTATTATCCTCAGTATGGCGGCTTACCGGCGACTTGCAGCGGAACAGAAGAAGCCAACAGCGAAGGGGATACTGCTGTCGGTATTTGCCGGACTTTTGATCGCATTTTTTTACGGGCTTGTTGTGAACTCTCTTGATAATTCTTACGTAGCCGGGGGAACAGGCAGCCTGACACCCTATAGTGCGGGGGTATTCTTTGCAGCAGGAGTATTTTTAAGCACACTTGTGATAAATCCCTTTTTTATGAAATACCCTGTCCAGGGGAACCCGGTTGGCATGAGTGAATACTGGAAAGGGACATCCAGGACGCATATGACCGGCATCCTGGGAGGATCGATATGGATGCTGGGAATGGTATTCAGTTTTATGGCCGCAGGCTCGGCAGGTCCTGCCATTTCCTATGCCCTGAGCAATGCGGCGCCTGTTGTCGCCATACTCTGGGGTGTATTGGTCTGGAAGGAATTTTCGCAAGCGCCTGCCGGTACAAACCGGTTGCTCATTATCATGTTTATTTCTTATATTGTCGGCCTGGTGCTGATCACCTATTCCAAAACCTAGTCGTTTTGGATCAAAAGCCGATGAAATGAAAAAAATGAGGTTTGCTGTATTGGGGTGCGGGTTTTGGGCAAACTACCAGATACCTGGCTGGCTGGAACTGGAAGGTGTTGAACTGGTAGCCCTGTATAACCGTACCATCCAGAAGGCAGAAAAATTAGCGGCGCGATTCGGGAATGTGCGAGTTTACGACGACCCGGTGAAATTGCTTGACAGCGAAGAGTTGGATTTTGTGGATATCTTAACCGATGTCGATACGCATTTTCACTTCGCCCAGTTGGCGGCCAGCAAAGGCTATGATGTGGTATGCCAGAAGCCTATTGCACCTTCTCTGGAGATCGCTAAAAAACTTGTCAGGACCTGCCATGATAACCACGTGAAATTGTTCATCAATGAAAACTTCAGGTTCCAGGCCCCGATCAGGATGATGAAACAATTGATGGACTCCGGCATTATCGGGGATGTATTCAAATCAAGGATTAGTTTCTGTTCTGCGTTCCCGGTGTTTGAGAACCAGCCATTTCTCGCTGATCTGGAATTCTTTATCCTGACGGATATTGGCTCGCATATACTCGATGTCTGCCGCTATCTGTTCGGGGAGGCCGGTACATTGTTTTGCAAGACCAAACGGGTAAACCCAAATATAAAAGGGGAAGATGTTGCGAACGTATTCCTGGAGATGAAAAATGGGATCCATTGTTATGCCGAGATGTCGTATGCATCGCTGCTGGAAAAAGAGCTGTTCCCCCAAACCCTTATCCTGGCAGAGGGCACAAAAGGTTCGATCAAGCTCGATGCAGGATATGAAATTAAGGTTACAACTTCTGAAGGGACCCGAAGTCAGGTTGTTAAACCCAATGTATATTCGTGGATTGACCCGGAATATGCTGTCGTCCATTCCAGCATCGTGGATGCGCAGAAAGATATCCTGAACGGACTGCGCGGCGGGCAATCCGAAAACACGGGAGACAACAATGTTAAAACGGCTGAACTGGTATTCGGAAGCTATGAATCTGCAAGATCGGGAAATGCCATGAAGTTGAAGTAACGGAAGAAATAAAAATATTAATTTTGACCATGAAAATTTTTTTTTACACCCTAATCCTGTTTTTGAGTTTTTACTTTCCAGTTTCCCCGGGACTTCACGCTCAGAAACTCACCATCAGCCCCGATCAGCGGTTCATCCGGTTCGACAACGGTAAGCCTTTTTTCTACCTTGGGGATACGGCCTGGGAATTATTTCACCGGCTCAGCAGGGACGAAGCGGATTTATACCTCCAGGACAGGGCAGCCAAAGGATTTACGGTAATCCAGGCAGTTGTACTGGCAGAACTGGACGGGCTGAAGACCCCGAATTCCAATGGTGACCTCCCGTTTATCGGAATGGATCTTTCAAAACCGAATGAAAAATATTTTCAGCATGTCGATTACATTGTCGACAAGGCAGCTTCGCTTGGAATGTTCATCGGCATGCTCCCTGCCTGGGGGGATAAATGGAATCTGAAATGGGGACAGGGCCCCGAAATATTCAATACTGATAATGCCTATGCATACGGGAAGTTCATTGGCAGAAGATACAGGGATGAACCCATCATATGGATCCTTGGCGGGGATCGACTCCCTGAAAACGACGAGGATTTTGCAATTGTCAGGGCCATGGTTAAAGGCCTTGCCGAAGGCGACGAAGGCAATCACCTGATGACTTATCACCCAATGGGAGGGAAGAGTAGTTCCGATTTTTTTCATAAGGATACCTGGTTGTTGTTTAATTTTTTTCAATCGGGGCATGGCCCCCGTGATCTTCCAAATTATGAATTCATCATTGCCGACAGGAATCTCGCGCCCATCAAACCCACCATGGACGGTGAACCAAGGTATGAAGATCATCCCGTTCAATTCCGGCCCGGAGAATACGGATGGTTCGATGATTTTGATACAAGACAGGCGGCATACTGGAGCATGATGACGGGTGCGTGCGGACACACGTACGGAAATCATAATATATGGCAAATGTGGACAGTCGACAGGAAGCCGGTATCATGGGCGCGAACGGAATGGAAGCGGGCAATTCATGCACCTGGTTCATGGCAGGTGGGATTCATGAAAAGCTTTTTTGAAAAATATCCATGGCAGGATATGATCCCCGATCAGTCGCTGATCCTGAATTTCAATCCCAGGAGCGGAGAATACCAGGTATCCATGATATCTAAAGACCAACGAATCATTTTTGCCTATACGCCCTACGGGAAACCCCTGAAGGTCGATACCGGAAGACTGAAACCCGGTAAGTTCACCGCGGCCTGGTTTAACCCCAGGGATGGGAAATACCTGCCGGTTGGGAATTTTAATGCCAGGCCAAACCATGAATTTACCCCGCATTCCATTGGCCGTGGAAGCGATTGGGTACTTGTCCTGGAATGTACTGAGCAATAATTCTCTTCATTTACCTCCGGGCTTTTAAATACCCTGAAAGATGCGTCTGGGTCTGAGCACATATACTTATAGCTGGTCGATTGGCGTTCAGGGAAAGGAACCGAATGTGCGGATGGATGCAGGCGGGTTGCTTGATGCAGCGGTAAGGCAGGGGATTCAATGCATACAGTTCGCAGATAATCTGCCATTGCACAAAATGAGTTCGGCGGATCTCAATACCTTGAAAAATAAAGCGGGCAATTCCGGAATATCCATCGAGGTTGGTACGCGCGGCCTTATGCCTGAAAATATTAAAGAATACCTCGACATCGCAGATTATTTTAATTCCCCGATCCTGAGGGCTGTGATCGATACTCAAGATTATCAACCGGGGATTGAGGAGATCAATTCCATCATTTCAGGATTACTTCCGGAATTAAAGAAAAGGCGAATCATTCTGGCCATCGAAAACCATGACCGATTAAAAGCCAGGGATTTTGAGGACATCATCAAAACCGCCGGAAGCGACTGGGTGGGAATCTGTCTCGATTCTGTGAATTCCATGGGGGCAGGGGAAGGGTTGGAAGAGGTATTCCGGTTGCTTGGGCCTCATACGGTAAACCTCCATATCAAGGATTTTACAATTACGAGAATATGGCATATGATGGGTTTTGTCATCGAAGGCGTGCCAGCCGGAAAGGGAATGCTTCCCATTGCCGGCATCGTCGGCAAATTAAACGAGTTAGGGAGATGCCAGAGTGGGATCCTTGAATTGTGGACGCCACAGCAAGCTTCCACTTCGGACACTATTAAACTGGAAAACGCCTGGGCGGAAGAAAGCATTGAATATCTTAAACATTTTTTTGATAACTAAATTCTCGAACTATGAAAAAGGTTGTTCTTGCCGGAGCCGGAGGAAAAATGGGAGTCAGGTTGACAAACAACCTGAAGCGTTCCGAATATCAAATGCAGTTTCTTGAAGTGAGCCCCGAGGGAATTGAAAGGGTAAGGGCCAATGGCGTGGACGTTTCAAGGCCTGCCGATGCCGTCCCCGGGGCCGATTGTCTGATCCTGGCCGTTCCCGACGTGCTGATCAGGAAAGTTGCCCATGAGCTTGTACCCTTGCTCAGGCCGGGGGCCATGTGCATGACCCTTGACCCTGCAGCACCAATAGCCGGGGCATTGCCGGAAAGGAAGGATATAGCCTATTTCGCCACTCATCCATGCCACCCGTCGGTGTTCAACCACGAGGCGGATCCAGAAAAACATTTTGATTTCTTCGGGGGTATCGCTGCCAGGCAGTCGATTGTTTGCGCACTGATCCATGGATCGGAAAATGATTATTCCAGCGGGGAACACCTGGCAAGGATCATGTATGCCCCGGTTGAAAAGGCGCACAGGATTACCCTCTGGCAGATGGGAATCCTTGAGCCCGCTCTTTCGGAAACTTTCGGCGCTGCGCTTGTATCGGTCATGAAGGAAGCTATTGAAACAGCAATAGCCAAGGGCGTTCCCAGAGATGCTGCTTATGATTTCTTCCTGGGCCATGTTAATATTGAGCTTGCCCTGGTATTTGGCAAGCTGCCCGGCGGGAAATTTTCCGATGCGGCACTGAAAGCGATAAACCTCGGCAAAAGCCTGATCTTGAAAGACGACTGGAAAAAGATCTTTGAACCTGAAAGCATAAAGGAGCAAATCAGGGCGATAACGTGATGAATTTAAAAAATTGAATAATGAATCAAAACATAGCCTATTACGGATCACCGAACCCTCAGGAAAAGAAATATCCTCTGAAAGCGGGCCCATTAAGTCTGGTTTACCAGAATGGGTTTGTGAGGCATATGCATATCGGCAATAGTGAGGTCGTGAACATGATTTACTTCGCCGTAAGGGACCAGTATTGGAGAACTTACCATGGCGTTATCAAGAACGAAAAGGTGAAAGAGTCAGCCAGGGGATTCGATATAAGTTACAGGACAGTGATTTCTGAACAGTCGATCCAGTATGTCTTCGACTGTTCCATTAAGGGAAATTCGGAAGGAAGCATTGAGTTCGTCATCAAAGGAGAATCATTCGGGTTTTTCAAAGCGAACAGGATCGGATTCTGCATACTGCATTCAACCGATGTATATTCAGGAAAGCCTTTCCTGGTGCGTCATTCAGATAAGACGGAAACTGAGGGTACGTTTCCATTGCTGGCTGAGCCCCATCAGCCTTACATCAACATGCGCGGAATGGCATGGGAGCCGCTGAAGGGATGGTCTGCAGAATTAAAGTTTGATGGTGATATTTTCGAAATGGAAGACCAGCGGAACTGGTCTGATGGCTCATACAAAACTTATTGCACGCCGCTGTCCAATCCTTACCCTGTTGACATCAAGATGGGAGAAAAGATCAAACAAAAGATCAGTCTTCAGGTAACTCCGTTAAGAAAGGACGCGCTTTCAAAAGTAAAGGCAAGGTCCGCGCCGGAGCTGACTGTGGCCAGGGGCGCCGCGGTACATGTATTGCCCGGGCTGGGATTATCGGATACCTCGCAATACAATTCTTATTCCGATAACGACCTGAAGCTTTTGCGTCCCCTGGGTATTCATCATCTGAGGATTGAATTCGACCTCACCGAACCGGGCATTGAAGCAAGTCTTGAAAAAATCGCAAAAAAGGGTGTCGTACTGGAAGCGCCGCTGATGATAATCCTTACGACAGGCGACAATCCCGAATCCCAGGTATCGGCGTTTGCAGCTTCCGCATCGAAATTGAACCTGCACATTGAATCGATCACCCTACTTGACAAAGAATCGCCTTCAACCCCGGCCGGCCTGATCAATGCTGTTGCGGACATTCTGAGAACCTCTTTTCCCGGAGCCAGGATCGGGGGCGGGACCGGCCGGAATTTTGCCGAGTTGAACCGGAACAGGATCCCTGACGGCCAAATCGACTTCCTTACATTTCCGTCTAGTCCGCAAGCCCATCTTGCCGACAATATGATCATGCTTGAAAACCTTGCGGGAATGACAGGGGCATTAATGACTGCCCGCTCATTTTCTGCCGGGAAAGGCATTTATATTTCACCCATAACGCTGAAGCCCCGGGCTGGAAAAAAAACAACTCAAACAGGATCGGTTTTTAATGCAACAAATATATTACCGGCCGATGTTGACCCGCTTCAGACGTCACTGTTCGCCGCAGGCTGGACCCTGGGTGTCATAAAATACCTTTCAGAAGCGGGGGCCGACTTTCTGACCTTCTTTGAGACCACAGGATGGAGGGGGATCATTCAGGGAAGTGCTCCTTCCCCGATGCCTTCCCTGTTTTATGCCAATGCGAATGCGGCATTTCCGGTATATTTTGTGTTCCGGTGGATTGGTAAACTGGCAGGTTCCGGCGTTATCCCGGCGATCAGCTCCGATCCATTAACCGCTTCGGGACTGACATTATTGTATGATAAATCAAAATACCTGCTGATCGCGAATCACACCGACTCCGCACTTGATTTACCGGTCACAAATTTTAAAAACGGCATGATCATTTCAAGATTGAATGAAAAGAATATCAATGCATTCATGAATGACGCGGCCGGATTTTTCGAGAAATCAAAGGAAGAGCCATTTGAGAATGTTGTGAAGCTGATGCCGCTCGAATTAATGGTTTTAAGGTCCGGTAAGTAAAGAACCGGGTAATAAAATTATTAAATCCAAAACGAACGATATGGATATTGTACCCAATGTTAAACTCAAAGGAATCCAGCATGTGGGGATTCCCGTAACCCATCTTTTAAATTCCGAAATGTTTTACAGCCGGCTCGGATTCCGGAAGGTTATGCAGGCAGGCTTTGAATCGGATGGCGGGCAAGGAATCGCCGTCATGTTGGAAAATAATGGGATCGTCATAGAGCTCTATGAAATGCCGGCCAGCCAGATCGATGATATCAGGCAACGAAAAAATGGGCATATCGACCACATTGCGTTTGATGTGTCGGATATCGATTCTGTATTCAAATCTTCGAAGGGCGCAGGATTCGAAATTGAAGATGACGAACCTGTCCTTCTTGATTTCTGGGAGAGAGGGTGCCGTTATTTTACAGTCATAGGGCCTGATGGAGAAAGGCTGGAGTTTAATCAGATATTATGAATATACAATTGCCAACAAGACCCGAAGACACAAAGGTTCAATAAGAATGATAATCTTTGTGGCACGAATTATTACTGAGAGCATTAAACAGTATCAATCCTTATGTAGAAAGTAAACATTATCAGGAAGATGTAACCAATAATATATATCGGTTGATTATGAAACGCTGAAAAATTTAACTATTCTAAAAATATCACCATTTTGACAATCATATAATTCTAATCAATTAGTGATTTAGCTTTTATCCCGTAGGGATATGATATTGGTAGCCATTTGTATAATCAAGGAATTAAATCCCGTAGGGATGTAATAATTAGATCAGTTCTTTAAATAAATACCGTTCATCATAGGCGACCTCGAATTCTTCGAGCATTTCTTTATACTCTTCCAAAAAAGATATTTTCCGGTGATGAATTTCCTGATTCAATATGTATGTAATTACCCTGCGGACATCCGATTTCGCGTAAGAAAATGCTCCATAACCCTCCTGCCACTCAAAATAACATTTAGTTAATCGCTTATCGTTTATCCATTTCGATGAACTTCCCTTGATGTCTTGCATCAAATCCGATAAAGACTGGGTCGGTCTCATACCGAAAAATACATGAAGATGATCGGGCATGCCATTAATGGCCAATAATTTATGGTTGTAGGCTTGTACAATGCCTGTTATATATTTGTAGAGTTCCTCTTTCCAATCTGACTGAATAATCCCAATTCTGTATTTTACCGCAAATACTGATTGGATGTGGATTTGGGTGTATGTATTTGTATTGGCCATAGCTGTGATTTTATTGCGTCCCCAAGGGACTTGATGTAAAATTTCCAAATAGCTACCGATTAATACAATGAACAAAATCATTTGGTCACAAAATAAGCATTAATCGTAACTTATTCGGTTTTAATTCACTTAACTGTTATGTAGCTTGATGCATCGATTTTATAATTGTGATACTAATTATTGCCCTGAGTAATAAATTCATTTTTCATACGTATGTAAAAAAAGCTGACCATAAGCCAGCTTTTTTATTTTTGTGAAGAATTTAAGTTATTTCGACAAGTTTATATCAACACCAACCGCTATGATCATATTATCCTTTGAGTAGGTTTCGGTCACATTTACGGGGCTGGCTGTACTCCCACCGACATAATGCACAATTTCCTTATCACAATCGGTATATTTTGTATACAACACGCCCAGGTTTATCGTCAGTAGCTTTGTGAATTTTAATGCGCCACCGATAGCCCCGCTGTTGGAAGACATGGATGGACTGAGATCGGACTGGAAGATATGTTTAACTCCTGTGGTAGCATGAAGATATCCGGCGCTGGCCAGGAAAAGAGGGTTAACATCGTACTCAACGCCAAAAGCTATTTCATTGTTATTTGAAGATATCAAAGAGCTGTTATCAATGTAAGTTCCGGTAGCGTCGGTTTTGCCATACCTGGCCGGTTTATCGAAATATTGGTGATAGCCTGCTGACAGGGTCAGTTTGGGCACATTAAGTGCGGCACCAACCGACAGAAGGGCGGGCATATCATTTGGTATTTCCTTACCATCGGGGAATTGAGTTACCGGTGTGCCTGTCGAAGTATAACCAACGGTTATATCCTTGCTGGTGCTGTTGGTCACCTCCATTTTTGTCATGAATTCGTATTTTATCCCGATGTTCAGCATATTGTTCATCAGGTTCAGATCCGCTCCGATTATAGGGGTAATA
>DATDPY010000197.1:0-29447 GCA_035292565.1 Cyclobacteriaceae bacterium
ATGACTCTCGAAGATCCGGTACAAATATCCACCAAGGAAGGAAGCGTGAAACTAACCGGCGGCATCAGGTTGCAGTTTGCTGTACTTGAATTGCATGGGACATATTCTTTCCAGGGATACAATGTGCTGAATGCAGGACTTGGATTGACGATACGATAATTAAAATAAAAGGTCCTTTTGGGGCCTCTTATTTTAACTTCTTAAAGATGCGCTTCCAGTTTTTTTGACAGGATGCTTTTAGGCACGGCTCCTATCTGCTTATCCACAATCTGGCCATTTTTGAAAATCAGCAATGTGGGTATGCTCCTTACGCCGAATTTTGCCGTAATAGATGGATTATTATCAACATCGACCTTGCCAACTACAACTCTCCCGTCGTAATCCTGTGCCATTTCTTCAACAACAGGCCCGATAATCCGACAAGGGCCGCACCATTCTGCCCAGAAATCGACCATTACAGGCTTTTCTACATTTATAATCTGTTCATAATTGGAATCAGTGATTTCTATCGGTTTTCCCATATCGGTTATTTTATCTTTTAATTACTACTATTTATCATCAATATTGTTTCATTCCTGCGGCAATATTATCAATTTTTCGATTAACCTGCGCGATGCGCGCTTAATGCCGGATCAGTTCCAATTCAGTTCCGGGCAATTCTTCCACCGACCTGATAAAACTGTTTGTAGCAGAAATGCTGATTTTGCGGCAAAGGAGATCAACATTTATTTTCTCGAAATCATCGCGAAGGCTTACAATGAGCGAGCACTTGCCGGCATTTTCACGCGTTATCGAATACAACTTATCGATCAGTATTTCATCCACACTACTGGCATCGAGGCGGAGTTTTATTCCATCACAATATTTATCCCTCACGTCGGTGAGCAGATCGATCCCCGAAATCCTGAAATCCAGTTCATCATTCTTCCAGCGCTGGGGTTGCACCGATCCTCTTATGTAAATGAACCAGCCCGGCTCAAAGAATTTTTTATATTTAAGGTAATCATCCGAGAAAAGATAAAATGTATAGGAGTCGTCGTAGTCCTCCACGGTGAGGGTACCATAGGGTTTGCCGGTTTTAGTAATGCGATGGGCAAAGCCGGCTACGATTCCCGCCATCCTTACGTCCCTCCCGCGCAAAGCTTCCATATTCTTCAGTTGTGCCGTGGGTGTATTGCAGAAATGTTTGATCTCGAATTTGTACTGATCCAGGGGATGACCCGATATATAGAAACCCACTACCTCTTTTTCGATCTTTAGTTTTTCCATTTCATTGAAAGGCTCACAGGCTTCCGCCCTGGGGAGCGGGATATCAACGGATTGGCCCGCGCCGAACAGGGACTGCTGTGCGGCTCCCTTTTCATTCTGAGTCTTATTTCCATAGCGGATTGCCTTTTCGATTAGCGAAGCTCCGGATTCATCCTCGAACATGTATTGTCGCCTGTGATAACCTTTAAAGCAATCAAACGCCCCGGACATCGCCAGGCTTTCAAAGGTCTTTTTATTCACAGAACGGAGATTGACCCTCGAGGCGAAATCAAAAATGTCCTGATAAAAGCCATTCGTATTTCTTTCCGAAATAATTGCCTCAACTGCCGTCTCCCCCGTGCCTTTTATAGCAGCCAGGCCAAACAGGATTTCCCCTTTTTTATTCACCGTGAAAGAATTCTCGCTTTCGTTGAGATCAGGGCCGAGGACTTTCAGGTTCATCCGCCTGGTTTCTTCCATAAATTGGGTGATCTTATCAATATTATTCTGATTATGCGTCAGGACGGCCGCCATATATTCGGCAGGATAGTGCGTTTTGAGATAAGCTGTGTGATATGCCACCACTGAATATGCGGCTGAATGTGAACGATTGAATCCATATTCCGCAAACTTTTCCATGATCCCGAAGATCTCTCTCGCCTTTTCTCCCGGGATCTGATGAAGGCGCAGGGCTCCATTCACAAACTCTTCCTGCATGCTCTTCATCACCTCCATTTTCTTTTTCCCCATTGCCCGGCGGAGAATATCCGCTTTACCTAGTGAAAAACCGGCAATGATCTGCGCCGATTGCATGATCTGCTCCTGATATACCATGATTCCGTAGGTGTTGCTCAGGATGGGCTCAAGCAAGGGATGGGGAAAATCAACCTTTTCACGGCCATGTTTGCGGTTGATAAAATTGGGTATGAAATCCATCGGTCCCGGCCTGAACAATGCATTCATCGCAATCAGGTCTTCAAGGCTTGATGGTTTCAACTCCTGCAGGTATTTCCGCATTCCGCTCGATTCAAACTGGAAAGTACCCATAGTTTCAGCCCGCTGGTAGAGTCCGAAGGTTTGAGGGTCGTCGAGAGGGATGGCATCGAGATCGATTACAGTTTTCTTGTTCTTCCTTATCAGATCAAGAGCGTCTTTTAAGATGGAAAGTGTTTTCAGGCCGAGAAAGTCCATTTTTAGCATTCCGGCATCCTCAATGACCTTGCCATCATACTGGGTCACCAGGAGGTCCGAATCCTTGGATGTGGCCACAGGAATATAGTTGGTGATATCATCGGGGGCGATGATAACACCGGCAGCATGTATGCCTGCGTTTCTTACCGATCCTTCGAGTTTCTCGGCCAGTCTGATTACCTCGCCTTTCAGGTCTTTTCCTTTCCGGAGATCGGCCAGCTCGGGCACCTCCTTCAGGGCCTCGGACAAAGAGATCCCCGGTCTTTCAGGAACGAGCTTGGCCACATAATTCGCATCGGAAAGCGGGAGATCGAGGACCCTGGCCACATCACGGATGGCCATTTTGGCGGCCATAGTACCGTAGGTAATGATCTGTGCCACCTGCCTGCGACCGTATTTATCAACAACATAGTCGATTACTTTTTGTCTTCCCTCATCGTCGAAATCAGTATCAATATCAGGCATGGAAACCCTTTCAGGATTCAGGAACCGCTCAAAGAGGAGGTTATATTTGATCGGATCGATATTCGTAATCCCAATGGCATATGCCACAACGGAACCGGCGGCCGAGCCCCTGCCCGGACCAATCATCACGCCAAGATTCCGGCCGGCGTTTATCATGTCCTGCACAATTAGAAAATACCCCGCAAATCCCATCTTCCTGATCACATCGAGCTCATAATCGATGCGTCCCGAGATTTCAGGCGTAAAAATCTTATATCGTTTCTTCGATCCTTCGTAGGCAAGGTGTTTGAGGTAACTGTCGGCATCCTGGAATCCCTGGGGTATTGGGAAATTGGGCAGGAGGACATCTCTCTTCAGGTTAGGATTATAGCATTTATCGACAATTTCATTCGTAAAATCAACGGCCTGGGGCACATCGGAGAAAAGCCCATTCATTTCCGATTGTGACTTGAAGTAAAACTGATCATTTGGAAACCCGAACCTGAAGCCCTTGCCATCCCCCTTGGGTGTTGATTGCAGGTCGCCTGTGTTTACGCATAGTAAAATATCGTGGGCCGTGGCATCATCCTTATCGATGTAATGCGAATCATTGGTTGCGATGGTCTTTACATTGTACTTTTTCGCCCATTTCATTAACACCCGGTTGATATCTTCCTGACTTTTCCCGGAATTGTCGACATTTTCAAGGTTATGCCGCTGAAGTTCAATATAATAATCTTCGCCGAATACATTAAACCACCATTTGAATTCCTGCTCGGCCTCCTCTTCGGATTTATACAGGATATGCTGGGGAACTGTGGCGCCGATGCAGCAGGTGGTCGCGATAATACCTTCGTGATAACGAAGGATCAGTTCCTTATCAATCCGCGGCCATTTGGAATACATGCCTTCAGTAAATCCCAGGGAGCACAATTTTATCAGGTTTTTGTACCCGGTTTCATTCCTGGCAAGCATGAGCTGGTGGTAACGGATATCCCTGTTTTCCTTGCTGAAATTCTTTTTATGCCGGTCCTCCACCACATAAAATTCACAGCCAAGGATGGGCTTTATATTGAATTTATTTGCTTCAGCGACGAATTTGAATGCCCCGAACATATTCCCATGGTCCGTTATGGCTACTGCCTTCATTCCATCGGCATGGGCTTTTTTAACCATATCGCTGATGTTGGAAAATCCATCCAGCAGGGAGAATTCGGTATGACAATGTAAATGGTTAAATGAGGGCATGCTTACAGGCGCAGTTTATTTTTTTTCTGACCTTAAATTTACTTTATGATTCATTACCGGCAGGGAATAAAAATGATTTTTTTCGATGAAAAAAAACTTTCTTCATAAATCCGTTCTATTTCAAAAATTTCGGCTGGTTTCTTCAGTTCAATCAGTTCCGCCGAAAGATCTCCCCCTTTAAGACATATGATCCCGGTGCCGGAATTCGCATCGTCCGTAGCGCGGATATTTTTTGACGTCATTTTATATAACTGCGACAGGCGCGTAACAGCCCTCGAAACAACGAAATCAAATTTCTCATTTAAATCCTCGGCCCTGACCTTCCGGGCGCCGGCATTCTCCAGACCCAGCCCCCGGACCATATCTTCAACGGCTGTAATTTTTTTCCCGATAGAATCGATGAGGAGGAATCGGACGGCAGGGAAGAAAATAGCCAGCGGTATACCCGGAAAACCCCCACCTGTCCCGACATCCAGTACTCGTTGTCCCGGCTGGAATTCAAAAACCTTTGCAATAGAAAGGCTATGAAGGATATGCCTGAGGAACAATTCCCCGGCATCGGACCTTGAAACCAGGTTTATCCTGCTATTCCACCCGTTGAGAAGGGTGGCAAATAATTCCAGCTTTTCATACTGCCATACCTTCAAGGCAGGGAAATATTTTCTGATAACAGCGACTCCAGCCACATTAAATATGACTTTCCTTTCCCTTGACAATATCATAGAGCAATTCCCTGGCCCTGTGAAGCTGGGCTTTTACCGTACCCAGGGGCGCATCGAGTTCCGCGGCAATCTCCTCATATGACAATTCCTGGAAATACCTGAGTTTTACAAGCTTCTGATATTTTGGCGGAAGTTTTGTAACGAAATCCCGGATGAGCCCGATTTTCTGCTTACGAATGGCCTCTTCCTGGGGATTCAGGGTATCGTCCTGGGGGTCAAATCCGACTGATTCACCTTCCTCATCGCGGTAGGAGGAATCAAGGCTCAGGGTATCCAGTTTCTTTTTCCTGATATAATCGATAGAATTGTTGGTGGCAATCCTGAACAGCCATGTGGAGAATGTAAAATCCTTTTTGAATTTATGCAGGTTCCGGAATGCTTTGGCAAAAGCTTCAATGGTCAAATCTTCAGCATCGTCAACATTCCGGATCATCTTTAGGATCATATGATAAACCGGCTTCTTATACCGCTTCATCAGCTCGGCAAAAGCCGACTGGTCTTTGTCGATGATAGCCTTGTCGATCAGGTTGAAGTCCTCGATCGCCTTGCTTGAAAACTGTCTGTCCTCTTCTAGCTCCATTTGATACGCTTGGAAAATAAAGCCACGCTTCCGATAACGGAAATATACACGATGAATAAGATATCCATGGGCACAATCCAGCCTTTCTCAAATTTGATCCCTGTTCTTCTGCAAACGGTGCTATAAGTCAGGTATATTAAGATTCCAGTTACCAGGACTGCAATTCCGGTTTCAAGCAAATGAATTTTTAACAGGATCAACATCACCCCGAAAAGCCAAAATACAATTTTTGACACATAAAAGAATGACAGGAGAAATTTATCTTTGAACTTGTAGCGTTTGCCGGCTGATAAGTGTCTTTTTTTCTGAATGAAAAAATCCTTCCAGTTTTTTTTCGGAACAGAATATACAAGGCCTTGTTCACCGATCATCAAACGGGTGTCTTTTCCCCTTGCATGCCTGTTAACCAGGAGGTCATCGTCGCCTCCGACAGCTTTCCCATCTTTATGGAAACCTTTTACGGAAAGAAAAAATGATTTCCTGTACCCCAGGTTCCTGCCGATACCCATATAGGGATTGCCGCCCATGGCCGCGGAAAGGTATAAGCTCCCGGTCAGTAACGTTTCATACCGGATTAATTTATTCAGGATTCCTCTTGCCTGTTTATAATATGAAAACCCCAGGACAAAGTTTGTTTCCGCTTTAAATTGCCTGGTCATGGAACCTATCCAGTGAATCGTGGCGGGTTCGCAGTCGGCATCAGTCAGCAACACCAGGTCGTGGGATGCAGCTTTTATACCAAGGGTAATGGCATATTTTTTAGGATGAATATGATCCGGCACAAAATCAATGCGTACCAGCTTTAAATTTTCAGATCTTTCCTTTTCTTCCTTCAGGAACTCATAGGATCCATCGTCGGATCGATCATCCACGATAATGATTTCAAAATGAGAATACGCCTGTTTGAGAAGTTTCGGGAGCAGGTTTTTCAGGTTTTCGAGCTCATTTTTGGCACATACCAACACCGATACAGGCTGGTCCGAAAAATTCAGCGGGTCATCTTCCTGTTTAAAATAAAGGAACCTGAGAAAGACAATTCCATAGCGGATAAAATGTATGGCTGCTGCGCCGATGAATATCAGGAATAATACCTTCACGTAGATCGATCTGGCTGATGATTGACCAATGGCGCCAAAGTTAACTGTTCCATCGGGAATATTTTATGAAAGCAAAGCCTTATTTTTGTTGCCATCGCATCACTCATGGAATTCAGGGTCATTGCAAAAGATATAAAATCCGGAGCCAGGCTTGGGGAAATCAATACCGCCAGGGGCAGAATCCAGACGCCTGTATTCATGCCGGTCGGCACATCCGGTTCCGTGAAGGCGCTTCATCAAAGAGAACTTGCTGACGATGTAAAAGCCGAGATCATTCTTGGGAACACCTATCATTTGTACCTCAGGCCGGGGCCGGAGATCCTGAAGCAAGCAGGTGGACTTCATGCATTTTCTAACTGGGGGCGGCCGATATTAACCGACAGCGGAGGATACCAGGTATATTCCCTTTCCGACAGCAGGAAGATCGATGAAGACGGAGTAAATTTCAAATCACACATTGATGGGTCGGCTCACAAATTCACGCCGGAATACGCCATGGATATACAGAGGATCATCGGGGCCGATATCATCATGGCATTCGACGAATGTACTCCGTATCCATGTGAATACGATTATGCGCTGGCATCAATGGAACGGACACACCGGTGGCTCGACAGGTGTCTGCACCGGTACAACGAGACCATCCCGCTCTATGGAAACCGGCAGTACCTTTTCGGGATCATCCAGGGAAGCATATACGAGGACCTCAGGAAAAAATCGGCAGAATTCGTTTCCTCCAGGGATCTCGATGGGAATGCCATCGGGGGATTATCGGTGGGCGAACCCGTCGAGGTGATGTATCAAATTACCGACCAGGTATGTGCAATGCTTCCTGAGGACAAACCCAGATACCTGATGGGCGTCGGAACGCCGGAAAACTTGCTGGAATGCATAGCCCTTGGCATCGATATGTTCGATTGTGTCATCCCAACCAGGAACGGAAGAAATGGAATGCTTTTCACCTCAGCCGGTATCATCAATATCAGGAATGAGAAATGGAAGGATGATTTCAGCCCCATCGATTCCGGAATCGAAGGATACGCCAGCAACACTTATTCAAAAGCATATCTCCGCCACCTGGTGATCAGCAAGGAAATTCTCGGAGCACAGATCGCGTCGCTTCATAATTTAACCTATTATTCATGGATGATCGGCCAGGCCAGAAAACATATTCAAGAGGGATCATTTCATGAATGGAAAGAATCTGTCGTAAAGGAAATAACCCGGAGGCTTTAATGAAGGTTATTGATAAATTCATCATCAGGAAATACCTTGGGTCCTATGTGTTCGTGGCCCTGATCCTCGTTTTGGTGGTGATTATCATCCAGATCACTGAAAAGAACGAGCAGATCATACAGCACCGGCTGTCCTTCAAGGAAATTTTCCTTTACATGCTCGATTTCATTCCCTACATCGCCAACCTGATCACACCAATAACGGCCTTTATCGCCGTAGTTTTTGTTACGGCGAAAATGGCCAGCCATACGGAAATCATCGCAATTTTGAGCAGCGGCATCAGCTTCCGGAGACTGATGGTCTCATATGTGTACGGCGCCGTCATCATAGCGGCTCTTAACTTTTATCTTACCATGGATGTAATCCCAAAGGCCAACAAAAGAAGGATCGCATTTGAAATGCAGTATTTCGAAAAGCCTTTTTATTTTAATGAGAGGGACATCCATATTCGCATCACACCTGAATGTTACCTTTACATGGAAACTTTCAATAATCAGTCGAAAGTCGGATTTAAGCTTACTCTTGAGACGATAAAGGACCAGAATCTTCTAAGCAGACTTTCTGCTCAGCGTGCACAGTGGAATGACGAAACCGGAACCTGGGAGCTGAGGAGCTGGGAACTCAGGGAATTCAACGGTTTCGAAGAAAAATATCGAAAGGGTGACAAGATCGACACGTTGATCAATATAACACCCAAGGATTTCGATAACCAGTTTAGGTTATTCGAAACACTTACTCAGAGGGAACTAAATGATCATATCAACCTGCTGAAATCAAGGGGATCGGAAGAAGTGATTGTTTATGAGACTGAAAAATACATGCGTCTAATCTCACCCTTTACCGTGATCCTGCTCACATTCATCGGTCTGATCGTATCGGCCAGGAAATCAAGGGGTGGAACCGGCTTCCAGATTGCCCTGGGATTTCTGATTGCATTCGTTTACATACTGTTCTTCTGGTTCAGCAAAACTTTTGCTGAAGCGGGAGGCCTTCATCCTTCCATCGCCATATGGATCCCCAATATCATTTTCATTTGCATCGGTATTATATTATATAAATTCATACCCCGTTGACGGCAGGATTCAAAGATTTTTTTATCCTCCATTTTATAATCCTACTATGGGGATTTACTGCCATCCTTGGACTTTTGATCAAAATCCCGCCAGTCGAGCTGGTTTTTTACAGGACAATCCTGGCATCGCTTGGTTTAATGTTCCTGGTTATCATTTTAAAACAGGGGTTCAGTGTCGGGAGAGCTGATTTCATTAAACTCGCGGCAACAGGATTTCTCATCGCGGGTCACTGGCTGCTGTTTTTCGCATCTGCTAGGTATTCAACCGCATCGGTTTGTCTGGCAGGAATGGCGACCACTTCGTTCTGGACCAGTCTGATCGAACCCATCATGAAAGGCCGGCGGATCGAGAAGCTGGAACTTTTCTTTGGGCTGATCGTGATCCTTGGCCTTTACCTGATATTCCATTTTGAATTTGGGTATGCCCTCGGACTGATCATGTCGATTGCCGCTGCATTTCTAGGGGCATTATTCATGGTCATCAATTCCCAGATCACCCATCGCTATAACCAGTATGTCATCACATTTTACGAAATCTCGGCTGCAAGTATCGGAACCGGCATCTTCCTTGTTTTTTATATCCTTTTTACGCCCGATTATCAGGCGTCGGGACTAATTCCATCCGTGATGGATTGGACTTATCTTGCTATCCTGGCTTTTGTTTGTACCGTTTTCCCTTTTTCCATTTCTGTGGAACTGATGAAACGGTTATCCGCATTCCTGATAAATTTATCCGTTAACCTCGAGCCGGTTTACGGGATTATCCTCGCAGTGATTATATTCGGCGATAAAGAAAAAATGAATGCCGGCTTTTATTTCGGGACCCTGGTCATTCTCATTTCTGTAGTAGCCTATCCTCTAATTAAGATGAGGTGGGCATTGAATAAAGGAAGATCCGGGTAAACAGATCCTCGCCCATTCTTATTTAAAAATCGTGTTACCTGATCAAAGCAAGCCCGTCCAAATCTGGTAATGGGCTGGAAATTGAAATGGTTCCCGGGGATATTCATTGAAAATACCGTAAATGCATGAACCGGAGCCCGACATGGAAGCAAAGCATGCCCCCTGATCATAAAAGCTTTTTTTAATCGATTCCAGTTCAGGGTAACGGCCGAAGACTACTTTCTCAAAATCATTGACCAGTTCATTTTTCCAGGTACTTATCGGCTGATACTCGATAATTTCCTTAATAGACGTTTTGCGGTCCTGCGGTTTGATCTGTTCATACGCTGATGCGGAATTAATAGAAAACCCCGGATATACCAGAACCACTGTTTTACCTGTAAGATCAATCCTGATATCGGAGAGTACCTCCCCGCGGCCTGAAGCCAGGCGTGGTTTGTCGCACAAAAAAAAGGAGCAATCACTTCCCAGCATGGAAGAATACCAGGTCAGGATTTCTTCATCCAGGTAAAGATGGAACATCCTGTCGAGAATTTGTAAAGTAAAAGCCGCGTCAGAAGATCCACCCCCAAGTCCTGCCCCTGCCGGGATGGATTTATGGAGGTGAATCCGGATCCCGGGAAGATCAAAATCTTTTTTTACAAGCTTTACGGCTTCGACACAGAGGTTATTATCAGGAATGCCTGGGATCTGAATTCCGGACAAACCGATAGAAATATTATTTGAAGGTCCGGGGATAATTTCCAGGGCATCTTTCCAGCCGATAGGATAGAAGCAAGTGGAAATGTCGTGGTAGCCGTCATTTCTTTTGCCTAGAACAAATAATCCGAGATTAATTTTGCAATGGGGGAAAAGGACCATTTCGATCAGGTTGCCGCGGGCTTCCCTTCCTTTTTCTTCATTAATTCGATGACCAGGTCTTCGGTTATTCCCGATGCAGAAAAACCCCCGTCATTAAAGAGGTTCTGCATGGTTATCCGCCGGGTGAGGTCAGAGAACATGACTACACAATAATCGGCACAATCTTCGCCGGTGGCATTGCCGAGGGGGGACATCATTTGGGAATATTCAAAGAAGACATCAAAACCGTTTATGCCCGTTCCTGCCGTTGTTATGGTCGGCGACTGAGATATCGTATTCACTCTGACTTTTTTCTTTATCCCGAAACGGTAGCCGTAGCTTCTGGCAATCGATTCCAGAACGGCCTTTGCCTGGGCCATATCGGAGTAGCCCGGGAAGGTCCGCTGTGCGGCAATGTACGATAAGGCGATTACCGATCCCCATTCATTCATAAGGTCCATTTTCTCGGCTACCTGCATGATTTTGTGAAATGAAATCCCCGATATATCGAGTGTTTTAAGATACCATTCATAGTTTAGATCACCGTAGTCCTTTCCTTTCCTCACGTTCGGGCTCATGCCAATGGAATGCAGCATAAAATCAATACCGCTTCCGAAATGGTCCCTTGCCTGCTGATAAAGGTTTTGAATATCCTCTACGGAGGTTGCGTCAGCAGGAATAACAGGGGCATTTCCACATCGCCTGGCAAGTTCATTGATCTGACCCATTCTCATGGCGATCGGGGCATTCGTAAGTACAATTGATGCCCCTTCCTCGTGCGCGCGTAAGGCAGTTTTCCATGCAATGGATTTTTCGTCCAAAGCCCCGAAAATTATCCCCTTTTTCCCTTTCAAGAGGTTGAAACTCATTCTTTTATTAATTTAAAAGGATTGCAAAGTTAAGGAGATATTCTTTAATATGAAATTAATTGCCTATAGCCCCGAAGTTTATGTTTTTTGTTTATGATTTCATCACATTTACCGATCATAAGTTCCTGGAGTCAAGTGCCAATTTCCAAGCGTCAATTTCCAAGTCGATTCCATCGAGGGGTTCGGTATGAACCAGGATTTCGTTGTTTTTTCATTTGGAATTTGTGATTTGAAATTCAATGTTGTCCGGTAAAAATGGAAAAGGAAAACAATTCGTTATTCTGAATTATTTAACCGTCTTTTTAGGATATTTTTTGAGTCCAGGCTCCCCTTTCCAAGATTACTGCGAATCGACACCCTTTTTCGCGGGTCGAGGAGTCTTTGAGGAATTTGTGGAAATGCCGAAGGCATATTCGTGCACTCACTCGTCAGTCCTTGCAAAGCAAGAAGGAAAGGGCGGGTTCGCCCAATCCCCGAACGGTTTTGCCACTAATAACACGAATTTACACAAATTGACACCGCTTTCGCGGTGTGTGGTGTCCTTAAAGATTTGGGGGATCAGCATGTATAAAATTCGTGGATTCGTGGCTTAAAAATCATTACTTATTGGTGTAACCAGATTCCATTCAATGGTCAAATCTTCAAAACGATATCTTTCCCCGGACAGTGGTGATTTGAAATTTGGATTTTGGAATTTGGAGTTTGGAATTTAAATGAAATGTTACAGTTGTAACATCAGGATGCTATATGAATATTTCCCTTCAGATAATCTACCGCATACCCCCCAATATATACCCGGTCTCCATGCAATTCGCAATAAATTACTCCGCTTCGCTTCGAGGCCTGGAATGCGATCATTTTATCTTTATGAAGTCTTTCAGACCAGTATGGGATCAGCGTACATTGCGCAGAGCCGGTGGCAGGATCTTCAAGGATCCCTGCATTGGGCGCAAAGAACCTGGTGACGAAATCATACTCACTTGAGGGAGCCGTAACAATGCAGCCCAGGTATTTCAGGTTCTTCATCAGGTCCATATCGGGCTTCATGCTGCTGATATATTCCTCGCTGTCAAATACAAGCAGAAGGTCGCGATAATGGTAAACCTCGGATGGCATTTTTCCGAAAATTTCTTCGAGATCTTCATTAAGATGCGCGGGTTTTGCCACCCATGAAGGGAAATCGAGATAATACCTGCCATCGTTTACAAATACCCTCAGATTGCCGGATTGGGATTTAAATTCAATTTCTTTCCCTTTAAATCCAAGGTGGCGCAGGATTACATGGGCGCTGGCCAAAGTTGCATGACCGCAAAGATCAACTTCGCATAAAGGCGTGAACCACCGTATATGAAATTGCTTTTCATCCTTAACGAAAAAGGCGGTTTCGGACAGATTATTTTCCGTCGCGATATTCTGCATTATTTTGTCATCCAGCCAATGATCGAGGGGGACGATTGCGGCGGGATTGCCTTTGAATACCTCGCTGGCAAATGCATCCACCTGGTAAATATTCAGATTCATTCAAAATATTTTATGGTGAAAATTACTGCAATTTTACTTTCAGATCGGAATAAATGAAATTATTGTGAGGATTTTGGCCTGCCCTCCAGAATTTCCGCAAGCGCATCGACCGCGTAATCAACCTCTTCGGGAGTATTGAATTTGCTGAAAGAAAACCTTACTGCAGGCCTGAGGGGATCAACCTTCATGGCACCCAACACATGGGATCCTTTCAGGGCTCCGCTTGCACAGGCAGAGCCGCCGGAAACGGCAATATTTTTCAGATCGATCTGAAATAACAATAAATCGTTATCAGAAGGAGGAAGACTGACGTTGAGTATGGTATAGAGGCTTTTATCCAGGTCTCCGCTATGACCGTTATACCGGAGGTCTTTGATCCTTGAATTCAACCTATCGATCATTCTTTTTTTAATATTCAAAATAAATCGCTCGGTCTGTTCCCGGTTTGACAACGCGACCTCCAGGGCTTTGGCCATCCCGATAATACCGGCGGTATTTTCGGTCCCGGATCTCAGGTTCCTTTCCTGTCCCCCGCCATGAAGGTACGGGCCGATCCTGGAAGAGTTTCTAACGTACAGAAATCCCACACCTTTGGGTCCATGAAATTTATGCCCCGATCCCGCAATGGAATCAACGCCCGTTTGTTTGAGATCTATGGATATTTTCCCCACGGATTGAACGGCATCAGAATGAAATCTCGCTTTATATTCCCCGCATAAGTCTGATATCTTTTTCAAATCGGAAAGGTTGCCGGTCTCGTTGTTTGCATGCATAATGCTGACCAGGGAATCCTTATTTTCACAAAGCAGGTTTTCAAGCTGGTCATAATTAAAATCCCCGTTCTCATTCACTTCAAGAAATGAAAGATTCAGGCCCTTGGTTCTTTCCAGGTACTGGAGCGTATGAAGCACGGCGTGATGTTCGAGGGGTGAGGTAATAACATTTTTTATCCTAAAGGTTTCCACAAGTCCTGCAAGGGCCGTATTGTCGGCTTCCGTTCCTCCGGAGGTAAAAAAAATTTCCGATGGCGCAGCGCCCAGGAATTCAGCAATTTTTTTCCGGGCAAGTTCAATAACCGCCCTGGCATCCCTGCCATGGGAATGGGTTGAGGAAGGATTCCCGAAATGCCCGGCCAGGTATGGCAGCATTTCTTCGATTACTGCAGGATCGGGGCGGGTGCTTGCCGCATTGTCGAAATATATTTTCATGCTTGCATCTTGGCGGAGATAATTTCCTTGATATCCGACAAGATCTTCCTGGCGAGCATTTCAGACTTGGATTTCATGTCGGATTCCGCGATGATCCGGATAACGGGCTCGGTATTCGATTTTCTCAGATGCACCCATTCATTATCAAAATCAATCCTTACCCCATCGAGGGTATTGACCTGGTGCCTCTCATATTTTTTCATTATGGTTTGAAGGACCAGATTAATATCAATTCCATGGGAAAGTTCTATGATATTTTTTGAGATATGGTAATTCGGTAATGTCGATCGAAGCTTGGAAGCCGATACTCCGGACCTTGCAAGATGACTTAGAAACAGCGAGATCCCGACCAGGGCATCCCTGCCATAATGCAGGGCCGGGTATATTACACCACCACTTCCTTCGCCTCCAATAACTGCTTTCTTTTCCTTCATGGCCTTCACCACGTTAGCCTCCCCAACGGCCGAGGCAAAATATTTTCCCTTCCATTTCAATGCGACATCCTGCAGCGCCTTTGATGACGACAGGTTGGAAATTGCGGTACCGGGCTTTAATGACAGAACATAATCAGCAACCGCAACCAGGGTATATTCCTCACCATAGGGCGACCCGTCCTCGCTGACCAGCGCAAGCCTGTCGACGTCGGGGTCAACTACGATACCCAGGTCGAAATCCCCATTCCTGATCTCGTTACAGATCTGGGTGATGTTTTCAGAAACCGGTTCAGGATTACGGGCGAATCGTCCGGTAGGTTCGCAGAAGAATTTTGATACCTTATTCACGCCCAAGGCTTCCAGAAGCATCGGAACGATAATTCCTCCCGAGGAGTTTACGCAGTCGATGGCAATTTTGAAATCCCTGGCCCGGATGGCTTCGGTATCTACAGCCGGTAACTGCAGTATTTTATCGATATGCTTTTTAAAATAATCTTCAATGATCGTCAGGTTGCCAAACTTGTTTACCGGGGCGAATGAAAACCTTGATTCTTCGGCAATCTTGTATACTTCCGATCCTTCAGATTCAGTAAGGAACTGGCCGGATTTATTTAAGAGCTTGAGCGCATTCCATTGTCCCGGGTTATGGCTTGCGGAGACCATAATGCCGCCGTTTGCTTTTTCATCCACAACCGCGATTTGCACGGTAGGTGTGGCCATCAAACCAAGGTCGATGACATGGATCCCCAATCCCATGAGGGAAGACCTTACCATATTGATGATCATTTCGCCGGAGGGTCTCGCATCTCTTCCCACCACAACCGATTTATGCCCGGGCGTTTTCTTAAGCCAGGAACCGAAAGCCGAGGTATACTTGACAACATCAACCGGCGTTAATCCTTCGCCCGGGAATCCGCCAATGATGCCCCTGATACCTGAAATTGATTTGATTATTGTCACGAAATGATTATTTGGATTTTTATTCGCGGATAAAAAATAGGGCTATACGAATTGTTTTAATACCACAGGTATTTTATAGCTTATTCTTCAACTAATTTGCAAATCTAGGCTATATTTATTTAATCATAAGATATACCATTATAAATAATCTCAAGCCAATGCAGAAACCTGCCGTTGATGTTAAAAGGGAAGAAAAGCTGCGCGCCTTTGACCGGTTGCTGACCATCATGGATGAATTGAGGGAAAATTGTCCCTGGGATAAAAAACAAACGCTTGAAAGCCTTCGTCATCTGACCATTGAAGAAGTATACGAACTTTCAGATTCAATCCTCGGGAATGATATGACCGGGATCAAGGGGGAACTTGGCGATCTCCTGCTTCATATGGTATTTTATGCACGAATTGCATCCGAGAAAGGAGTGTTCGATATGGCTGATATTCTCAATACGATTTGTGACAAACTGATCCGGAGACATCCACATGTATACGGAAATACCGAAGTCGAGACCGAAGAGGATGTAAAACACAACTGGGAAAAGATCAAGCTTAACGAAAAGGGAAATGAATCCGTCCTGGGAGGTGTACCCGGATCCCTGCCGGCACTGGTGAAATCCATGAGGATCCAGGAAAAAGCGAGGGCGGTTGGATTTGATTGGGAAAAAAAAGAACAGGTCTGGGAAAAAGTAAAAGAAGAACTCCAGGAATTCCACAAGGAAATCAACCTGTACGGCAAGGACAAATCAGGCGAGGAAAAAGTCATCTCGGAATTCGGCGATTTATTGTTCTCGTTGGTGAATTATGCCAGGTTTATCGGAATCAATCCCGAAGAAGCTCTCGAACGGACCAATATAAAATTCATAAAACGATTCCAATATCTTGAATCACAGACAAAAAAAGAGGGCAAAAGTCTTTCGGAGATGACGCTCGGCGAAATGGATGAATACTGGGAGCGTGCAAAAAAGTTGAAATGACAGGATTTTTTCCCATTTTTGTTCCCACATTTTATTATACATGAAGGTTCTTAAATTCGGCGGCACTTCGGTAGGGAGTGCAGATACCATACGAAGGGTAACGGACATTATCAGGGAAGAGATCGCAGGAGGTGAGATGATCGTTGTGGTTACGTCGGCCATGAAAGGCGTGACCAACAACCTGATCGGTGCCGGGAAGATTGCGGCCGCTGACGATGAGAATTACAAAAAGATAACGGAAGAAATTATTAACCTTCATATCGGCACCATCAAGGAACTGATCCAGATAAAACAACAAAGCAGCATCATTGCCCAGTTGAAATTCCTGACCAATAACCTTGAGGATCTTCTTCATGGCGTTTACTTGTTGAAAGAACTTTCACCGCGGACCCTCGATCTCGGACTGAGTTTCGGCGAAAGGTTCAGCGCCCTGATCATATCGGCTTATCTTAACCAGACCGGCATCGCTTCGGAATGGCTTGACGCACGCCAACTCATTAAAACCAATGATAATTTCGGAAATGCCAAAGTGCTGGAGACCCTTACCTATGAGAATATCAGGCGTTACTTCGAGACCCATAATAAACTCCAGGTAGTTACTGGATTTATCGGATCTACCATGAAAGGCGAAACCACAACGCTGGGTCGGGGAGGATCTGATTATTCAGCCGCCTTGTTTGGCGCCGCTCTGGATGCCGTTGAAATCCAGATCTGGACCGATGTGGATGGCGTATTGACTACCGACCCTAAAAAAGTAAAGGAAGCCTTTCCGCAACAGGCTTTGACCTACGTAGAGGCCATGGAAATGTCGCATTTCGGCGCCAAGGTGATCTACCCACCCACCTTGCAGCCGGCATTCTCCAAGAAGATCCCGCTCAGGATTAAAAATACTTTCAACCCGGAATTCAGCGGCACCTACATTGGCGACATATCTGAAAAAAAAGAATTCCTGATCAAGGGGATTTCCTCCATAGAGAATGTCGCCCTGATTAATCTCCAGGGAAGCGGAATGGTGGGGGTGCCCGGCGTGGCATCAAGGCTTTTCGGAGCCCTGGCCTCGAAAAAAATAAATATTATCCTGATCACGCAGGCATCGTCGGAACATTCCATTTGCTTTGCCATTTCCCCTGAGGAAAGCGCCGCAGCCAAAGCCGCCATTGAAGAGGAATTCGAAAAGGAGATCTCAGCCCAGAAGATCGATGAGGTTGCCATTCAAACCGGACTTTCGGTTGTAGCCATCATCGGGGAAAATATGAGGAATACCCCCGGAATTTCGGGCAAAATGTTCGATGCCCTTGGCAAGAACGGGATCAATGTTGTTGCCATTGCGCAGGGATCGTCGGAACTGAACCTTTCCGTTGTCATTTCATTCTTTGACCTGACCAAGGCCCTTACTGTTCTTCATGAATCTTTCTTTCTGTCGAACGTTAAAACCGTCAACCTGTTCCTTGCCGGCAGCGGGCTGATCGGAAGTACGCTGCTGAGGCAGATCGACCAGCAAAAAGATTATCTCCAGAAAGAACACAGCCTCCGGTTCCGGCTCGCTGCGATCACGAACAGCAGGAAAATGATATTCAACAGGAATGGTGTTTCACTGGATTACTGGAAAGCTGAGCTTGATGAAAAAGGTGAAAAGGCTGATATAAGCCATTTCGTCGAAGTCATGCAGCATATGAACCTGCCGAATTCAGTATTTGTGGATTGCACGGCCAGCCTGCAGGTGGTTGATATGTATGAGCAGATCTTGAACAATTCAATCTCCATTTCCACACCGAATAAGCTTGCCAGCTCAGGTCCGCTCGAAAAATATAATATCCTGTACAGACTTACCAGGAAAAAAGGAGTCAAGTTCCTTTATGAAACCAATGTCGGGGCCGGGCTGCCGGTTATTACTACGCTGAAGGACCTTAAAATTTCCGGTGACTGGATCATCAAGGTTGAAGGAGTTCTGTCGGGCACTCTTTCCTATATCTTCAACACTTTTACCGGTTCAAAAAAATTCAGCGAGGTGGTGCTGGAGGCCAAAGAAAAAGGATTTACCGAACCGGATCCGCGGGATGACCTGAATGGCATGGATGTGGTCCGGAAGATCCTGATCCTTTCCCGGGAAGTCGGTTATGAAATGGAGATCAGTGAAGTTGAAAATATTCCCTTTATCCCTGAAACATGTTTCAATAAAAAGACAGTCGATGAGTTTTTTGAAGAGTTGAAGAAACATGACGACTACTTTGAAAAATTGCTCAGGGATGCGGAAAAGAAAGGGGAAAAGCTCCGGTTTATGGCCATCCTTGAAAACGGGAAAGCCAGGGTGGGACTAACTTCCATCGGCCCCGATCATGCCCTCTACCCTCTCTCGGGAAGCGACAATATGCTTTCCTTCACAACCACCAGGTATAAGGAACGACCCCTGGTCATCAAAGGACCGGGTGCGGGGGGCGAAGTCACAGCTGCCGGGGTTTTTGCGGAGATTATCAGTATAGCCAATTTCTTACCTTAACTGCCGGATCCTGCGCTATGGAATCCATCAAAGTATTTGCCCCGGCTTCGGTTGCCAACGTGGCTTGCGGTTTCGACGTGCTCGGATTTGCCGTCAGCGCTCCCGGCGATGAGATCATACTCAGGAAAAACAGCACCGGAAAATTGCAGATCCTTTCCATCGAAGGCGACGATGGAAAACTTCCCCGTGATATCGAAAAAAATTCGGCAACTGCAGTTATTAAAAATATTCTTGTTCATCTTGGAAATTCACAGGGAATCGATATATCCCTTTTCAAGAAAATGCCCCTGGGAAGCGGACTGGGTTCGAGCGCGGCAAGTTCCGTGGCAGGAGCGTTTGCTGTTAATGAATTGCTGGGCCGTCCCCTGTCGGTAAGGGAATTGCTTCCTTTTGCGATGGAAGGTGAACGCATCGCTTGCGGAACAGCTCATGCCGATAATGTTGCGCCTTCCCTGCTTGGTGGGTTTATCCTGATCAGGAGCTATGAACCCCTCGATGTCATCAAACTGCCTTCGCTGAAAAATTTATTCGCTGCAGTAATTCATCCGCAGATCGAAATTAAAACCAAGGATGCCCGGGGAATACTGAAAAAGGAAATTACCCTCAGGGATGCTGTACGACAGTGGGGCAATGTCGGCGGCTTTGTTGCGGCCCTGTATTCAGCCGATTACGGCCTCCTTGGCAGGTCCATGATCGATCATATCGTGGAACCAACCAGGTCAATTCTCTTGCCGGGATATGACCAGGTAAAGGAATCAGCCATGGCGGCCGGGGCATTGGGATGCGGCATTTCCGGATCAGGGCCGTCGCTGTTTGCCCTCTGCCGTGGACAGGATATCGCCCGCAAGGCAGGCATCGGGATGGCCAAGGTGTTTGAAGACCTGAAAATCGAATCGGAAATTTATGTGTCGGAAATTAATCAAAAAGGACCTCAGATATTAAATTAATCGGATGAAGCTTTTCAGCACAAACCATAATGCCAGGCTCGTTTCATTCCGGGAAGCCGTATTGAGGGGGCTTCCGGAGGATAACGGGCTTTATCTGCCCATGCATATTCCCGAGATGAGCAATGAATTCATCCAAAGTCTTCCGAAGCTCAGTCTCCAGGAGATCGGCTTTGAAGTTACCAAAACCCTTGTGGGTGATGAACTAAGTGAGGATACCATTCGCAAGGTGGTTTATGATTCCATTGATTTTGATGCGCCTCTATACCGTGTGGAGAGTAATATATATTCCCTGGAGCTTTACCACGGACCAACGTTTGCTTTCAAAGATTTCGGGGCCAGGTTCATGGCACGCATATTATCCCATTTTGTAAAAGAAGAAAGCAGGAAGATGACGATCCTGGTTGCAACTTCCGGGGATACGGGGAGCGCCGTTGCGAACGGGTTTTATGGCATTAAAGATATCAAAGTAGTGCTTCTTTATCCTAAAGGGAAGGTCAGCGAATTGCAGGAAAAACAATTTACAACCCTTGGCGGCAACATTACAGCCCTGGAAATCGACGGCACATTCGACGATTGCCAGATCATGGTTAAACAGGCATTTCTCGACAATGACCTTACGGGGAAGCTGGACCTGACTTCGGCCAATTCCATTAATATCGCCAGGCTGATACCCCAGTCATTCTATTATTTCTATGCATATGGAAAGCTTGCCGAACAGGATAAGCCGGTCATTTTTTCGGTACCCTCCGGAAATTTCGGAAATCTTTGTGCGGGAGTTCTGGCACATAAGATGGGCCTGCCCTCAGCAGGTTTTGTCGCGGCCACCAATGCAAACAATATTGTCCCGAATTATCTTGCCACGGGAAAATTCATTCCAAGGCCATCGCTGCAGACGATATCCAACGCCATGGATGTCGGGAATCCCAGCAACTTCCCGCGCATCCTCGAATTGTACGGCCAACGGCATGAAGCCATAGTCAGGGATATCGCAGGCTTCAGTTACGCCGATTCCATCACAAAAAAAATTATAAAAAAAGTGCACGATAATTATGATTACCTGATATGCCCCCATTCAGCCATCGGATACCTTGGAATCCATGATGCCATCATCTCCAGGAAAGAGGAAGTGAACGGAGTATTCCTGGCTACGGCCCATCCGGCGAAATTTTACAATATTATCGGGGAGATCATTCATACTGAAATTGCTTTCCCGCACTCACTCAAAACGGTTTTGAATAAAGAGAAAAAATCATTTCCATTGTCTTGCGATTATAAGGCATTCAGGGAATTCCTGCTGAATCTTCATGGAATCCTGTAGACAGGCTAATTTTTCATAGATGCACGACATAATAAGTTTGATTGAAATACTTTCTATTTTTATTATCGTCGCGGTCGCGGGAAGCCGTCTCGCAAGGTATTTCCCAAAAGTAAAGCTTCCACTGATTACCGGCCTGCTGATTACCGGCGTAATATGCGGGCCTTACGTTTTAAAGATAGTTCCCAGGGAGGCTTATGAATCATTGTCATTTCTTCGTGAAATTACCATCGCATTTATTGCTTTCGCCGCCGGGTCGGAATTATACCTGAATGAAATGCGCGGCCGTCTTAAAAGTATTCGATGGATGACACTTGGCCAACTGGTTTTCACATTCGTTTTCGGTTCCATCCTGGTTTTCTTGCTGTCGGATTTTGTTCCTTATATGAAAGAACAACCGGTACTTTATTCGATAGCTATTTCATTATTAACGGGAACCATCTTTGTAACCAGGTCACCCGCATCAGCGATTGCTGTAATCAATGAACTCCGGGCCAAAGGTCCATTCACTCAAACCCTTTTAGGAGTTACTGTTGTTAAAGACTTCCTTGTAATAATCCTGTTTGGAATTGTTCTTTCGATTGCAGAATCTATTTTTAAAAATACAAGTTTTAATTTTGTATCAATAACTTTTATACTGATTGAGCTTATCTTATCTTTTTTGACAGGATATTTTTTATACCTCCTTCTGAGATTCCTGCTTTCGTTAAAAATTGAAAAATATTACAAAACATTTTTCATTCTTGTTCTGGGCTTCCTGACTTATCAATTGTCCCACCTGGTTAGAGATAATTCGATTGAATTAACCGGGCATCGTCTGCATCTGGAGCCATTATTGATTTGCCTTGTAAGCAGCTTTTATTTGACCAATTTCAGTAAATTCAGAAGTGAATTTTTACAGATTATAGAGGACATCAGCGATGTTATTTATGTTGTTTTTTTTATTTATGTTGGAATTTCGCTCGACCTGGAGATATTTTATTCTATTTGGCCGATAGCGTTTATTTTTTTCGGGATTAGATGTGTTTCAATAATTTTTGGATCCCTGTTTGGTACCTGGAAGGCCAATGATCCTGGAAAATATTACCCGGTTTCCTGGATGCCCTATATCTCACAAGGTCCAGTTGCGTTGGGTTTGACTGCCGTAATCGCGAACCAGTTCCCCGACTGGGGTCCCCAGCTATTGACGATCATTATCGGGACAACGGTGATCAACCACCTCCTTGGCGACCCATTGCTTAAATTTTCGATTCGTTATGTTGGCGAGGACAGGAGCCGGGCCCATTTACAAAAAGATGGTAAAGCGAGAAGGGCGCTGATATTCGGATATGAAAACCAGGCAGTCGCCCTGGCTAACCAGCTTAAAGCAAATGGCTGGAAACCGGAAATAATTACTACCGATTCGGAATATAAAAATAACCGGATCGATAACATAGAACTTGTCTATTTCGATTCCCTGACTTACAAGAACCTCGAAACAATCAAGGCCGGCAAGGCCGACTCCTTCGTTGCCCTTCTGACCGATGAAGAAAACCTTGAGATTTGCGAGCTGGCCTATCAGAAATACGGCACAAAGGATCTTATTGTCCGCCTGAATGACCGGGCGAATTTTAACAAATTCCATAACCTGGGCGCCCTGATCGTGGAACCTTCTACCGCCATCGTGAGCCTGCTCGACCATTTCGTAAGGTCCCCGCAGGCGACATCTCTACTGCTTGGAATGCAGAAAGACCAGGATACCCGCGATATTGAATTGCTTAATCCAAACCTTCATGGGATTTACCTACGTGATTTGCGCTTGCCGCCAGACCTTATCGTTTTGTCGGTGAAACGGGGCGGGCAAATGATCATTTCCCATGGATATACCAGGCTGAGGCTGGGAGATGTAATAACCCTTGTCGGCACGATCAGCAGTCTGGAAAATGTATCCCTGCGGTTTGCGAAATAACTGCCCGGCAATAAATTTCCCATTAATATGTTATTTTCGCAATTCATGTTTTAGAAAGAACAGAACCCCATGACAAATAATATTTCCAGGCCCGAAGAAAATGTACATCTTAAAAAGATCATTTCGCATGCCAAGGAATACGGATTCGTATTCCCCTCGAGCGAGATCTATGACGGACTCCAGGCTGTATATGATTATGGTTCTTATGGGGTCGAACTAAAGAACAATATCAGGAATGCCTGGTGGCAGGCCATGACCCGGCTCAATCAGAACATCGTGGGAGTGGATGCGGCCATCTTTATGCACCCCACTACCTGGGAAGCCTCAGGGCACGTGGCCAGCTTCAACGATCCCATGATCGACAACAAGGATTCAAAAAAAAGATACCGGGCCGATCAGCTAATCGAGGATAAAGCAGCGGAGCTGGAAGCCGATGGCAAGCGAGAGAAAGCAGAGGAGTTGATCCATGAGATGAACAAATTACTGGAGAAGGAAGATCTTAAGGGTATCTATGAGCTGATTACCCGTGAAAAGATCAAATGCCCGCTCTCCGGCACTTCCAACTGGACTGAAGTCAGGCAATTTAACCTGATGTTTTCCACCCAGATCGGCTCCGTATCGGACGATGCGAGTATCATTTATTTACGGCCGGAAACAGCCCAGGGAATATTTGTAAATTTTCTAAATGTTCAAAAGACTGCGCGAATGAAGGTACCGTTCGGGATCGCCCAGACAGGCAAGGCCTTCAGGAATGAGATCGTCGCAAGGCAGTTCATTTTCAGAATGCGGGAATTCGAACAGATGGAGATGCAATTCTTCATCCGGCCCGGTGAAGAAATGAAATGGTACGCCTACTGGAAGGAGACCAGGATGAAATGGCACAGGGCCATGGGTATTCCTGCTGAAAAGCTCAGGTTCCATGACCACGAGAAACTTGCCCATTATGCCAATGCCGCGGTGGATGTTGAATATTCGTTCCCATTTGGGTACAAGGAGGTTGAGGGGATCCATTCCAGGACCGATTTTGACCTGGGTAATCACCAGGAATTCTCGAAGAAGAAGATCCAGTATTTCGATCCCGAGCTGAATAAAAGCTACGTGCCCTTCGTTATTGAAACATCGGCAGGTCTCGACAGATTGTTTCTGATGATATTAACCAATTCCTACAGGGAAGAGGAAGTCACCGAGGGCGCCCAGGTCAAAACAAGAATTTACCTGGATCTGCACCCAGCCCTCGCCCCCGTAAAAGCGGCAATATTTCCGCTGGTTAAAAAAGACGGCCTACCGGAAATTGCCCAGAAGATTTACGAAGAGCTCAAATTCGATTTTAACCTCGTCTATGAAGATTCGGCATCTATCGGAAAAAGATATGCGCGACAGGACATTATCGGAACGCCATTCTGCATTGCAGTCGATCACCAGACCAAAGAGGACGAAACCGTCACCATCCGGGATAGGAATACGACGTCCCAGGTGAGGGTGAAAATAGGTGATCTGGCCGGTGAAATCGGAAGGAAAGTGTCAGTGAGAAATATCCTTGACAAGCTCCAATAGTTTTTTTCGGGGAGATGCTGTGCTTTGTATAATTGCGAGGTGTTCTTCTGAAAAAAGGAAAGATATTTTTTTCCGGCTCTGAAATCTAAATTTTCAAATGAAATATACACTGATAGGTATATTTGATATCTTGCATGACTAACTGAAAATATATTCTAAAAAATTTTTTATCAATTTTGGGATACTTTGTGGGAATGCTAATATTCCTTTCCCCGATTTGGGTAAATACCATAGGCATTTTTTATGATATTATCAATTATTTTTTTCGCAACGACATCAATCGCTATTTGTTGATTCGTCCCCTCCGCGATAAACATAAAAAAATAATCGAATCAGCTTTTACCTATTACCAGATTCTCAGCGAACAAAATAAAAAATTATTTGAAAAACGGGTTCGAAAGTTTATTGACATGAAAAAGTTTTTTTATCGGGGCGATGGCGGAATGGTCACACTTGAAATGGAAGCCTTGATCGCAGCTTCGGCCATCCAATTGACTTTCGGACTGCCCGGGGTTTATTTTATTCACTTCAGAAAAATTATCATCTATCCGGACGACTATTATTCGGCAATCTACCGGCGATACCATAAGGGTGAAGTAAACCAGGGACTGGGGATTATTATTTTGTCGTGGAAAAATTTCCTTGAAGGGTATACTAACGCATCCGATGGAATCAATCTGGGAATACACGAAATGTCGCATGCGCTCCATCTTGAAAATAAAATTTTGAACAGGGAATATAATTTTTTAAACGCTTCCGTACTCGAACAATGGGAAAAGGCAGCAGATAAGGAGCTTTCAAAGATTCAGGAAGGTAAATCCGATTTTTTCCGAAGGTACGGAGGATTGAATGAATTTGAATTCTTTGCCGTCGCGGTTGAGAATTTCTTTGAACGGCCGGTAGTTTTCTACCGCTATAACCGGGAAATGTACGGCTTACTCTCAAAACTCCTCAACCAGGATCCTGCCAAGAAAATGACACTATGAGATTAACCGTGTGAATGATTTAATCATTCATCCAACTGGCAAAATATACCTTCCTTCGGATTATCGGAAAATATCAATCTTGAAAGGGTTCCGCCAACCGGGCAGTACCTGAATTCCATTAGCGATCAGAATTTATCATCCCGGAAGGGATCCATCAATCGGACAGGGCGATGCCCTGACCGATTGATAAACCCCTTCAGGGTTAATTTATGCGTTTACCTACTGTATGGTCACACAAATTCGTGGTTGTAGAGTGAAGTGTTTTTAATATTGACAAGATACATTGGTCACATTCAACACTCCGCGAATTCTTTAAAAGTAAGATGAAACCCCGAATTGTATCCCGCTCGTAATTGCCGCAGGATTTCCGAGCAGGTCGTGCTGCTGCATGTACCGGTAATTCAGCCGGAACACTGTCTGCGAGGTAGGACGAAAACTGATTGAAGGGACAAATCCCCACAGGTCTTCGGAAATATTATCGCCGGTTTCGCGAAATATTCCCTTATTCCAATCGACATATTCCATCCTCGCCGAAACATACCACGCCGCCCTATCAAATCCCAGCATTCTTTTCCTCCAAACCGGCTGCACAATATCGATAAATCCTCCATGTTGGCGGTCGCCAAATTGCTGAATATAAGTGTCCGGCACCTGCACCCATACCCATGCCCATTCGGCAACCAGATATGTTCCGGCAGATGGCAGGGTAATATTATAATCCAGGGCTAGCACATCGGCCCTCCGCTTATCATCGATGACCAGGCCGTCATCTTTATATTTATTGTATACCCCGCCCATATAGGAAATCCCCACCTCCCCCGTATAGGTATTGCTGGCGGCTATCTTAAAGGTAAGCATGGGTTGGCCATTACTGCTTTCCGTAAAACGTTCAATGTTTTCCTTGGACGCCGGGAGAAATGTTTTCCCTTCACTGTTGCCGATGATCCGGTCATCAAAGCCATTGGAAAGATAACATTCATAGCCGAATGCCCAGTCCTTTTTGAAATATTTCCCGTACAGACCGAAACCTATATTGCTCCAGGTTGCCGGAAGCATCTGTGTCATGGCTATCGGCCGGTCCACGAATTCCCACTTGGGCCCGTCATGATTCTGGTTAAATGCGCCGATTGGATTCATGATCACTCCTCCCCTCAGGTTTAACATGGGGTGAAACACGAAATCGAGTGCCGCAAATTCAATGTTGATCTCACGACCTCCTTCCTCCAGCTCGATCTCGGAAAGAAAACGGATCTTTGGATGTATGGTTGAGGCCAGGAATATAGTCATCCTGGGAATCGAAAAAGAATGGCCGTCGGTAATACCATCCGTTCCCATATACTGGTAACCGGCCTCTACATACCCACCCAGGGAGACCGGTATTTTGCTGAACTGAAGGAAGGGCCTGTTATAGACGGCATCCATGTTCAGGTTCCTGGCCATTCCGGTGTCGGCCGGGGTACGTTTCAGCAGCGTAGTGTCAACCTGGGCATATGAATCATGGATCGCCAAAAGGATAGTGACGAGGATAAAGATTTTCTTCATTTTAAACTGATTTTAATTTCCCCGCTTTCCACGGTAACGGGAAATGACCGCAATGCAGATTCAGCCGGTCCCCGTAGGACCTGGCCCGAAGAGGAAAACTCGCTCCCGTGCGCCGGGCATTGGAAACGATCACCGAACAACTGCAATTCAGTGCCCTGGTGTGTGCACCGCATCAGGACCGCCTTATAATCAGATTCAGAAATCCTGAAAATACAAATGGGGTGCTGAAGAGCGGCGTTTCGTGCTATGATACCGGGCTTATAGGATATTTCTCCCTTTCGCGATATTTCAAATGAACTGACGGGCGCAACCAAGTCGGAACCGCTGATTTCAGCACTTACATCGGTGAACCTTGCTGCCACACAACTTTGCAGGATCAATTCGAAGCCTGCGAGCGATATACACCCGGCCGCGCAGGTTTTTAAGAATTTATTTCTGTTCACAATCAGATCATTATAATGACTCGAGAAAACGGACCAGGTCTTCCTTGTCGGTTTCTGAAAGGATTTCAAATGCAGCCCTGGAGGCGTCACCTTCCCCCCCATGCATCAGGATAGCTTCTTCAAGGCTCCCCGCACGCCCGTCATGCAGGAGAAAATATCTTCCCCCCTGTGAATTGGGAGCCAGGCCGATCCCCCAGAGAGGAGGCGTTCTCCATTCGATGGTCAGGGCGGTGCCTTCAGTATACCCGTCATCGAGGCCAGGTCCCATATCATGCAGCAACAGGTCGGTATAAGGATAAAATGTTTTTTCCGATAGGGCTGCAATACTTGATACAGGTGTGGTCCATTCCGGCACATGGCATTTTCCGCAGCCAATATCGAGGAAAAGTTGTTTTCCCTTGATAATCGAACCATCGCTGATATTTCTCTGAATCGGCTCCTTCAAAGTCTGGAGATAAAATACAACATCGCGGATCGTTTTCTCAGAGACCTCCGGGTCGGTTGGCTGCTGGGTATACGGATCGACCGGATCAAATACCGAAGTAATCCCAATATCCTGATTATAGGCATTTACCGTTTGGTGAAGAAGGTTGATGGCCGATGCCTTTTTGCCAAACCGCCCGATATATTTTCCGGAAAAAGAGATCTGAGACGGCCCGGGAATATAATAAGCGGGCGGATCGATTAAATTCGGAACACCTGAGATCCCGTCTCCGTCGGCATCCTGCGGATCGGCATACGCCATGACCTGCTGGTCGGTGAGGGCCTCGAGAAAACCAAGGCCGGTATTTGCCGGAGGCATGAATTTGGCAAAGGCGGCACCGGCGGGGAGCAATTCAGGTACAAAGCCCGCAATCGCGCGGTTTTGGAGCTGCGGCCCTCCGCGGCCAATGAATTTGTTTCCCGTACTATCGGTTTGCCCGAACCGCGTAAGCGTGCTGAATGGATGCCCTTTCCCATCGCCGGCGTGACAGGTGCCGCAGGAAGTGGTAACGAATACTGGTCCAAGGCCCGTTTCGGGTGTGAATATTTCATCATTGAAAGCGATATCACCAGCCAGGAAGCGGGCATTCTGGTCGGTGGTGAGGCCGTAAACCGGTCCATCGAGGATGGAATCGTCGGGAGGAAGCGGCGGGATTACAGCATCACATCAGCACGCAATCGAAACGGCAAGGATTTGGAGAAGGATTGATCTGGGCATATTTAGGCAATCTATATAATAAAGTTTGATTACAAATATAAATAATTTAGGTATACCTAAATAATATATGGCTATTTTTTAACAGGATTTTACGCTAAAATAATGATAACAGTCTTTCGCTTTTAAGAAAATATTCGGGCATTAAACCTCCAGCCGCCAACTGGTTAATAGCTAAAAGGAGGGACCAAAGTTGTTAGGCTTACATCCGGTAATCGTTTCCGGTAAAGATCATTATTATTAAATAGTGTTGAAAATTTCCTAATATAACATTTAAATTTCCCGGGATAATTAGGATGAATGAAGTGTCTCCTGTTGAGTGGCTGACGGTAAACTAGTGCACTAACAACTATTATTTGCTAATAAATATATTATTCTTATCTTTATATCAAATAAAGGTAAGAATCCATGGGACGTCCAACAAAAATTCTGCTCCGAAAATTGACCAAAAAAGAAAAAGAGAGATTGAGTCA
>DATDPY010000198.1:0-10638 GCA_035292565.1 Cyclobacteriaceae bacterium
CAATGCAAGGCTGAATGCCAAGCTCGCCGACTTTGCGACGATCAGCGGATCTGCAAGCCATACATCGATTGGCTTCGGCACGGTGCAGCAAAGAATTTCGGAAAGAACCCGGGAAGAAACCACGCAGTATGATGTAGCTGCCAATGTTTCATTGGACAAGTTCTTCCCGGAGAATTTCGGCATGAACATTCCCATGTTCATCAGTTACGACGAGACGAATATCACGCCTAAATACGACCCGCTCGATCCGGATATTCCACTCGAAGCAAGTTTGCTCAGCTATGTTTCGGATAAAGAGCGACGCGATTACAGAAACCTGGTCCAGGATAAATCTACTCGCCGAAGCCTGAATTTTACCAACGTCAGGAAGATGAAATCAAACCCCGAAGCGAAAACCCATATTTACGATATCGAAAATCTGGCGTTTACTTATGCCTTTTCAGAGGCTTTCCAGCATAATATTTACCGGGCGGAATATGTTAACCGGGATATACGCGGAGGGGTCTCATACAATTACAATCCCAAGCAGGTCATCATCGAGCCTTTCAAAAAAATGGCATTTCTGAAATCGGATTTTCTCACCCTGATCCGTGACTTCAATTTCTCTCCGAATCTGTCGAATCTAAGTTTCAATTTTGATCTCAACCGCCGGTATATTAAAACACAGCTTCGCAATTCCGATCTTACAACCAATGGGATCCTGCCCACCTTTGAAAAATATTTTAATTTTAACAGAACCTACGGTCTTCGCTGGAACCTGACCAAAAGCCTTTCCCTTGCATACCGGGCACGGGCAAATGCCATCATCGACGAGCCGGCAGGTGAAATCAATTCCCAGGTAAAACGCGATTCGATTTTAACGAACCTGCGGAGTCTGGGGAGAATGAAGAATTTCAATCAGGATTTGGAAATCATATACCAGGTGCCCTTGTCAAAAATTCCGCTGGTGGACTGGACGAATGCCGATATCCGGTATGGAACAGGATTTATATGGACGGCGGGGGCGATCGACCAGGTCGATTCCATGGGAAATACAGCACAGAATTCACGCGATATTGCCCTGAACGGGAAAATCGATTTTGTTAAGCTTTATAACAAAATAAAATTCCTCCGCGATATCAACAGTCCGGCCCGCAGCGCTACTCCGGCAAGAAACCTTCCGGCGGAAAGAACCGATACTTCACAGGTCAGACAAAACGAAATGAAGGGCCTGAAAGGTTTCATGCGTCTGTTGATGATGCTCCGGTCGGTAAACATTAATTTCAACACCAGGGCAGGAACGATACTGCCCGGTTTTATGCCTCGGCCGTTTTTATTTGGGATGGACAGCTCTTTCGCTGCGCCCGGCCTCGATTTTCTTTTTGGGAGCCAGGATATCGGAATAAAGGAAAGATTGGCCGAAAATAACTGGCTTGCAAGGAGTGAATTCCTCACTTTCCCCTTCACACAATATAATACTACGGATTTCAAGATCACGGGCATGATTGAACCATTCAGGGATTTCAGGATCCAAATTGCTGCGAGTAAAAGTGAAAACGCCGATTACCAGGAAATATTCCGGTACGGCGCGGACACACTCGGTGACGGAACCGTTATCCGGTCGGCACAGTCGCTTTCACCCACCAGAACGGGAAATTATAACATTACCATGATCACCATCGCGACTTCGTTTATCGGCGAAGATGCGGAAAAGAATTCCCCGGTATTCGAGAAATTTGAAGAATTCCGCCACACCATTCGCGACCGTTTAAATGCCCAATTCCCCTCTGCGGAATACAATGAAAATTCCCAGGACGTGATCATCCCCGCATTTATCGCGGCTTATTCATCGAGGGACCCGGCCAGGATTGGCCTCACCAGTTTTCCCAAATTTCCCCTGCCTAACTGGCGTATTGATTATGCGGGACTCGGCAAGATCCCTGCCCTTCAGGAAATATTTTCCTCGATCAGCATAACTCATAGTTATAGCTCTGCCTACTCCATAAACAATTATGCCAATTCATTATATTATGAAGACTTCATCGATCTCAACAATTCTATCGGTGAATTCCGGCCGGGATCAATCCTGAATGATAACGGGGAATCAGTACCGGTATACGTTATCGGTCAGGTAAGCATTTCGGAAAGGTTTGCGCCGCTGATTGGCCTCAATTTCAGGACGAAAAACAAGCTTACAGGCAGGATTGAATATAAAATCGAGAGGAACCTTATCCTAAATATCTCCAATGCCCAGGTATCGGAACTGAACAGCAATGATGTAGCCTTTGATATCGGCTATACGCAGTCGAACCTCAGACTGCCTTTCAAGGTACAGGGAGAAACTATCATTTTGAAAAATGATATTCAATTCAGGTTGAATTTTACCATTCGCGATACCCGGACCATCCAGCGAAAGATCGACGATATCGACATTGTTACCGCAGGCAATATCAACTACCAGTTACGTCCCACAATTCAATATATGCTGAACGACCGACTCAGTGCACAGGTGTATTTTGAGAGAAATATCAACAACCCGAGGATATCGAGTAACTTTAAAAGATCCACCACCGCTATGGGAGTACAGGTCCGTTTTAGTTTGGCACAATAATTTTTTTTATTGATAATTGATGGTATTTTTAAGCCAAAGATTACCAAGATGAATTTCCCGGACGATGTTAAATACACCAAGGACCATGAATGGCTGAAAGCGAATGGCTCAGTAGGAATTGTAGGCATAACGGATTTTGCGCAAAAGGAATTAGGCGACATTGTTTATGTCGATGTCGGCACGGTAGGGCAATCCGTTCATGCCGGGGATGTATTCGGCACCGTTGAAGCGGTAAAAACCGTGTCGGACCTGTTCATGCCTGTATCCGGGAAGATCCTCGAATTCAACAAAGAACTTGAAAAAACGCCGGAAGCGGTCAATACCGACCCATACGGTGCGGGATGGATGGTGAAAATTGAAATTTCGGATACGTCCCAGATGGATAATTTACTCTCTTCGGAAAAATACCAGGCACTGATCCGATGATCCACATCTAATAATTGTGCTTGAAATCAAGATTATTCCTCTTAATCTGGTCAGTTATTATTTTATTCATGACGCTGTTTCCGGGCGATTATATATCTCCGCCGGGGCATTTCCTTTCCGCTCACCTCGATAAGATCATTCATTATGTCCTTTTCCTGATTTTCGCAATACTTTGTTATTATTCCCTTCCGGTGATTTCCCAATCCGGGAATATTAACCTGATCAGCATCCTGATTATACTCGCCATCAGCCTTGTATTTGGCGGCGTTATTGAATTCCTTCAAAGATTTATCCCTGGAAGGGGATACGAACTGGCCGATATCCTGGTCGATGGAGCAGGGACTTTGACAGGCTTGCTCTTTCTTTTTCTTAAAAAAATTCTGTAAAATTATTAATTATATCATTCTTGTTTTCTAATTTTGAAGATTGCCGGAATATTATTTGTAATTAATCATAATTCAAATAGAATATGGAACTTAAGAAAAATCCAGAGGTAGATGTCCACAGAAAGAGCACTCTTTTCCTGAATATCGGATTAGTGGTCAGTCTTCTGGCCGTGATTACGGCATTCGAGTGGAAATTCTACGATGACGGCAAACGCATGGATCTCGGAAAGCTTGATGAGAATTTTGAGGAAATGCTTGAAATTCCGCCAACTGAGCAACCCCCGCCTCCACCTCCAAAGATCCAGCAGGTCGAGATCATCGAAGTCGAAGATGACAAGGAAATCGAAGAAGATCTTAAAATTGACCTTGATATTGAAGTCACAGAGGAAACAAAGGTTGTCCCGGTTGTTGTTGATGCTCCGGTAGAGGAAGAGGATGTTGAGGAAATCTTCACCATCGTTGAGCAGCAGCCTACTCCGAGCGGAGGTATGGCGGCATTTTATGAATATGTATCCAAAAAGATCAAATATCCCTCACAGGCCAGGAGGATGAACATCGAAGGGCGGGTTTTCGTCGAATTTGTGGTGGATAAGGATGGCTCCCTCACGGAGGTGAAATCCATCAAGGGTATTGGCGCAGGTTGCGACGAAGAAGCTGTCAGGGTCATTCAAAACGCACCGAAATGGGCTCCGGGCAAACAAAGAGGACGCCCCGTAAAGGTCCGGATGGTTCTGCCGATAATCTTCAAACTCGGTTGATTTATAGAAAAATTTAATAAACCAAAAAGCCTTGCAATCCCGGCAAGGCTTTTTTATTTTTACATGATTTTTTAAATAAAACGCATAAGCCTCACAAGTTTGCGATTTTTTATGCTGCGGACAGCCGATGATAGTATCCTTCACTCAAAACCCGGCATCATTATCAATCGTTTATAATTGAGGGGATATGCATGATGAAGTGAAATGAATTTTTAAGGCATTATAAACGAAGACCTGAATACAATGGAAAATAGATCTATCAGGGAAGAAAAAATGAATTCCGGGAATTTGATATCGGAATTGCATGATGTGCTTGAAATAAAAGAAAAGAGAGTTTCTGTACAGAGCAGGAATTCCAGCTTGTTTTTAAGCATTGGCTTGTGTTTAAGCCTCTTGATGGTTATTACGGCATTTGAATACAAGTTTTATGATTCGGGCGATATGATCTCCCTGGGAGGCGCTGACAGCAAATTCGAAGAGACGATGGAAGTTCCGCCGACAGAACAGCCGCCGCCACCTCCTCCAAAGATGGTGGTTACGGAAATTGTTGAGGTTTCCGATGAAGAAGAAATCGTGGAGGATATCCCCATTGACCTTGACGTGGAGATGACGGAAACACAGGTTGTTGAACAAATCGTATATCAGCCCGAAAAAGTGGAAGATGAAGAAACACAACAGATATTCACCATTGTTGAACAGCAGCCCGAGCCTGATGGAGGAATTTCGGCATTCTATGAATATGTCGGCAAAAACCTGAAATACCCCAACCTCGCCAGGCGTAACAATATCGAAGGAAGGGTGTTCATCCAGTTCGTTGTGGAACGGGACGGCTCCCTGACCGACATTAAAACCCTAAAAGGCATTGGGGGCGGATGCGATGAAGAAGCTGAAAGGATCATCGGCATGGCCCCGAAATGGAAACCAGGCAAGCAAAGAGGCAGGCCGGTTCGGGTTCAGATGGTGCTTCCAATCTTATTTAAACTGGAAATGTAAAATCAATTCCAAAAAAAAGGGGGCATACACCCCTTTTTTTATAACACGTTCAGAAGCTGTTCCTTTATCTTCTCAAGCTCTTCCTTCATAGCAACTACCTGTCTTTGAATGACTGCATAATTTGCCTTGGATCCTATGGTATTTATCTCCCTTCCTATTTCCTGGGAAATGAATCCCAACTTTTTCCCGCTTGATTCATCTGAATCCATCGCACTAAGGAAATATTCAAGATGTGACTTCAGCCTGACTTTTTCTTCGCTGATATCGAGTTTCTCGATATAATAAATAAGCTCCTGTTCAAATCTGTTTTCGTCAAAGGATTCTTTCGGGATCAGGTCTCTTATATTCTTATTGATTTTCTGCCTCACCTGTTCTATTCTTTCAGGATCCAGCAATTCGATTTGCTTCAGATTCTCCGCTATATTATAAATATATTCTTTCAGGCTTGATGAAAGATTCTTTCCTTCCTCGATCCGGTAGTCGAGACATTTATCAAGCGCCTCGATCAGGACATCCTCCAGGAGCGGGCCCATGCTCTCTGCGTCTCCCTTCACAGCCGGGTTTATAACGTCCGGTAAAAAAAGGACAGTTTTAAAAATATCGGCGCTTGTATCTTCTATCTTATTCGCCAGGTCTTTCAACCGGTTATAATAATTAATAAACAGGGTTTCATTGATAAATTCCGAGTCCTGGCTAAGATTTCGCGTCAGCAAATCTATCCCTACCGTAATCTTGCCTCTTTCAAGGCGTTGTTCGATGATACGGCGCAATTCAATCTCCTTCGATAAGAATTCCTTCGGTAATTTCAGCTGGCAGTCGAAAAATTTTGAGTTCAATGACCTGACTTCTGTTGAAAGTGTAAAATCGTTTTCAACTCTTTCTGATTTGCCAAATCCCGTCATCGAAAGTATCATATCATTATATTTTATTTGAGCTGCCTGAGATACAACTGAATGGTGTTTTCAAATCCAAAATAAAGGGAGTCGCAAATAAGCGCATGGCCAATCGAAACCTCATCGAGGACCGGAAGATTATCCTTAAAAAATCGGAGGTTTTGCAAGCTCAGGTCATGTCCCGCATTTACCCCGAGACCCAGTTTTCCGGCCAGTTCAGAGCATTGGATATAAGGCCTGACTGCAGCATTCCTGTCGTTTTTGTAGGCTAAGGCATATGGCTCCGAGTAAAGCTCAATACGATCTGCCCCGAGTCCGGCAGCTCCCTCGACCATCCTTTCATCAGCATTGACGAAAAGCGATACCCTTACCCCGAGGCTCTTTATTCTTCGTATGATCGGCTGAAGCATTTCTTTCCGCCTGATCGTATCCCAGCCGGCGTTGGATGTTACCTGGTCCGGGCTGTCGGGTACCAGAGTTGCCTGTGAAGGCCGGGTTTCCTCCACCAGTGTGAGATACCTTTCATCGGGATATCCTTCAATATTGAATTCCGTTTTGACGATCTTCCTGAGATCGATAACATCCTGGCGCCTGATATGTCTTTCATCCGGCCGGGGGTGAACTGTGATCCCCTGGGCCCCGAACCTTTCGGCGTCCATTGCGGCTTTCACTACATCAGGATTATTCCCTCCGCGGGAGTTACGGAGCGTTGCGAACTTGTTGATATTCACGCTCAATCTGGTCATTAGGTCAAATATTAATTAAATTTGGATAGAATTTCATTATTATCAAAAGATAAGTATGCGCTTAAAAGACCAGGTCGACGCCGATATTAAAAAAGCAATGCTGGCAAGGAACAAGGATGAACTGAGGGCACTGCGGGGAATTAAATCCCTGATCCTTCTGGCAGAAACTCAGAAGGGCGGAAGTCATGAACTGGATCAGGCGTCAGAAATGCAGCTCCTGACCAAAGCCGTAAAGCAAAGAAAGGAATCGCTCGACATATACACAAGCCAGGGACGCGAAGATCTTGCCACTATCGAAAAACAGGAGATTGAGGTGATCAGCCGTTACCTTCCCAAACCATTATCCGAAGAAGACCTGGACAGTGAAATGAAAAAAATCATCGGCCAGATAGGGGCTAAAAGCATCCAGGACCTCGGAAAGGTTATGGGAGTTGCCGCCAAGGCTCTGGCCGGAAAAGCTGATGGGAAAACCATATCGGAATCCGCAAGGAAAATATTAAATTCAATGCCTGATGATTGATATCATTTTTTTAGCTCTCCTGATCCTAGGAGCTTACGCCGGCTATCAGAGGGGATTCCTGCTGGAAATTATCGGAATATTTGCCCTATTTCTCGGGTTGTATGGCGCTTTCGTCCTTTTAAAATCAGGGGTGAATTTCGCTGTAAGGATATTCCCGGAATACAGCAATGTAATTCCCTTCCTGATGTTCCTGGTCATCTTCATCCTCATCATCATTCTTGTTAACCTTCTCGGACGGATGTTGAAAAAGATCATCGACACAACAATTCTGGGAGCATTTGATAAGCTTGCCGGCGCCATACTGGGATTTTTCGTATGGGCTTTCATGATCAGTCTGGTTCTTTGGATACTTGGCCAGGCAGGAATAAACCTCCCGGAACGACTGACCGATTCCAGCTATATCTACCCGCTCATATCCGGCATTGCCCCGACCGTGGGCGGATATGTGGGATCCCTATTGCCATTTGCCGGATCACTGGTCAATGAAATTAAAGAGCTTTTTGCCAGGTAGCCGGTTTTACAACAATTTAGCGTTACATTGTATTATAATTTGAAAAAATTGATTTCATTTATACCGGTATATAATCTTAAAATTCTTCACAGCCAATGATTGCAGAGGAATTGATCAACGATATGATCCCCGCCCTGACCATGAAAGACAGCGCGGAAAAAGCAATATTATGGATGGAGGAATTGCGTACCAAGCTGCTGCCCGTGATCGATCATGGACAATTCCGGGGATTTGTGACGGAAGAAGCAATATTCGAGAACAACGATATCGACAAGGAGATTTCTTCCATAAGGCTGGCAGGAGAAAATTGTTATGTGAAGAAGTCACGGCATTTTTTTGATATCATAAAATTGCTGCGGGAGAACAACCTCGACATGGCAGCTATCGTCGGCGATGATTCGCATTACCTGGGCGTAGTTACCGCTGAGGATATCATGAAGGCATTCTACAGGACGGCAGTTATTCAAAACCCGGGAGCAATCATCGTCCTGTCGATGCGGCAAATCGATTATACCATGACCGAGATCGTCCGGCTGATTGAAGAAAACAATGCGAAAATCCTTGGAACATTTACTCACAGCGACCCGCAGGATAATAATAATATCCTTTTAACATTGAAGATCAACACACAGGACCTGACCCGGATATCAGCAACACTTGAACGATTCGGCTACAATATCATCGCCCGGTTCCAGGAAGCCCCTGACCAGTTCTCCTCGCTTGAACGGCTCGACCTGCTGATGAAATATATCAATATCTGACCGGATGAAAATCTGCATCCACGGGCGTTATTTCAGCCAGGATACCCAAAAAATACTGAAAGCCCTGATCCAGGAAAAAAACCGATTTAATTTCGAACTGGCATTCACCGGAACATTCTATAAACTGGTAAGCAAATATTTCGAGGAGTGTAAAAACTATTCCCATGCCGATAGCAGGGAAAAGCTTGCAGAATTCGATATCATGATCAGTATCGGAGGCGACGGCACCCTACTTGAAACTGTAACGATAACCGGGAAGCTGCAGCAGCCAATCCTTGGGATCAATACCGGACGCCTCGGTTTTCTTACATCGGCCTCTGATAAAAATATCGAACAGGTTATGAACGACTTGTTCAATAAGAAGTTTACCCTCGATGAGCGGGCTCTTATACGACTCGATTCCGATGTCAATCCGTTCGGAGAGATCAATTTTGCATTGAACGAAGTTGCAATCCTGAAATCCGATTCTTCCTCCATGATCACCGTCAATGCATATATTGACGACAAATTCCTGAATTCCTACTGGGCGGATGGACTGGTGGTGTCGACTCCAACCGGGTCAACAGGCTATTCACTGAGTTGCGGAGGCCCCGTGGTTGTCCCCAGGTCAAATAACTTCATCATCACCCCTATCGGAGCACATAACCTCAGCGTCCGGCCAATCGTTGTTTCCGATCAGAGCAGGATCTCATTTGAAATTGAAAGCCGGAGCGGTCAGTTTCTGGTTTCTCTTGATTCCCGTTCACACACATTCCACGAAAAGAAACCGATTTCCATCAGGCGGGAATCCTTTACCGCCAAACTGATCAAGTTCACCGATTATAATTATTTCGACACCCTGCGTAAAAAGCTGAACTGGGGGCTTGATGTCCGGAATTAAAACAGACCTGAGAATCGCGGTCCCTGTTTTCCCGCCGGTTATCCCCGGACACAATATGACAACAGGTCTGTCGTTAGCCTAAAGGGTGGTTTTACCAGTTGCCAAAGGGTGCTCCTGGTTAATGATAAACACAAAATGCATCGTTTATGAACCCGCATGATCAGGGAGAGATTTTAAATTTTTCTATCAATAGGTTGTCATAAGGTGTAATTATGCAGAAATTGGGCTCCCCAAAACCATTGTGCCGGAGTTGATTTTGATCATAATATGATAATTGGCGAGGAATTGGAAACCAAAGTAACCCATATGCCGGGGACAGATAGCCATATTTTGCATTGTTACGGTTCAATATATTCATGTTGATCACACGAAAAATAATCATATTAATCCTTCCCGTCATTCTTGTCCCCCTGAGCGCGCGCTCCCAGCTCAACGATATCGGATTCGGATTAGGAGGCCTCAATGTGACCGGCGACATCTCCAAAAAGTATGAGCTTCAGAATATGAGGCCGGCAGGTAACGTATTTTTCCGGACCAATGTCTCTGACGCCTTCGGGCTAAGGTATGGCATTACGGGCGGATGGATCCAGGGAAAAAGCAGGATCGACAGCGATACATCCGGAATATCTTCCTTTAATCTATCCATCGCGGAGGCTTCCTTTCTTATGGAGTATCATTTTCTCGATTATAAAAGCAAGCATTCCAGGATACACTGGACTCCCCTGCTATATTTCGGCATAGGGGTTTTCATGCCCATCGGGGGTCTTGGCAATGACCTTGGCTACAGTTTGATCCAGCCCACCATTCCATTGGGTTTCGGGTTCAAATATAATATCAATCCAAAATTCGATGTTGGCATCGAAGCCAGTTCCCGGATTACATTTTTTGACTATCTCGACAGGGTTGCCGGATACGATCCCGATTATCGCTACGGGAATAAATACAATTTCGACGTTTATTATTACATAGGATTCACGTTATACTATACCTTTTACATTATCCCCTGCCCATACGGGTATGATTGATTTTGGAAAAGGTATTATAAGGGAATATGCGAAAAATAGTCCATTTTTGTGCATAAGTTAACTATGCTGCCGCAGTGATTTTCACGGTAAAATGAATCTAATAGAAAAGATCGATCGGGATAACCTCCCGGAGCATATAGCCGTTATCA
>DATDPY010000199.1:0-3403 GCA_035292565.1 Cyclobacteriaceae bacterium
ATTCAGGTCCTTGAATCCGAGGCGGTCCGCCGTCAGGATCTTCACTCCCGAAGCAGTATCATAACCAAGGGTCTGCCCGCCTTCATTCGCGACAAACCGAATTGAATCCCTGGATGTTTCAGACCATCTCCTGCCGCATGAGGTAATAATTAAAATTGTGGCAATCGCCGATATGAGGGCCAGACCATAATTAAGTACTGAATTATTCATATTGCAGAAATTATTAGTGTTAGAAATTACAATAATCTCTTGATACTTAATCCGAATTCCCGCAATATTTTCATAAGCACCTTCATCATAATCCATCTTATACTTCTTTAGAAAATAGATTAATATGTCCTCAAAAGATTGGTTACGGCTGAATTACGTTTCATGTGACAATATGATGTCAAGTCTTTTGGAGAAAAGCCCTAACAAGACTAAGCATAATGACTTTACAGGATATGTTAATTGGAGTCAGCGTGGCTGATCGTATGGAAAACAATAATCATCCCGACAGGTCACTTATCAAATTAATGATCTCAACTCAAGAACCCCGAATAAGATCATCACCCGGGGAGGATCCTAACTCCTCTGAATTGAAATACGGTTTTCATTCCTTCCGCCCGTACCACTTCACCTTCCTGCTCACATACATCGTCACAGCCAGCGCGACGAACAATCCGATGCTGCCGACCAGTAACGAATACGATTCGAGCTGAATGATGATGTAAATAAAACCGTAGTTAACGATGAGAAATAAAAGCATCAGCAACGCAACCCGGTTATTATCCACGATGGTTCTTGAATAAAGGAAAATCATGGAAATCACCAGGACCGAGGCAATGATGTATGCCGGGTTAAACCCGATATGCTCCGATATCGACAACAGCATAACGTAAAATAGCGTCAATGCCATCCCGACAAGCACATACTGGACAGGGTGTATTTTCTGATTGTTGATGATCTCGATCAGGAAGAAAACCAGGAAGGTGAGGGCAATGACCAGGATCGAATATTTGGAAGATCGAAGCGACTTCAGGTAATGATCTGCGGGGATCAGAAAATTAATCCCGAACGCCGAATCGCTCCAGGATTGCACCTGGTCGGCCCATTGCTGCGGATAATTCCGGTTAAAGTGCAGTATCTTCCATGTCGCGTTAAATCCATCGTTGTTTACCTCCCGCTGATCAGGCAGGAAGGCGCCGGTAAAACTGGGTGTATTCCATGTTGAGGATACCCTCGCCTGAGTTTCCTTGCCAAAGGGCAGGAACCAAAGGTTTTCGCTTCCTTTTAAAGCGAGATGAATGCTGAACCGGCCGCCGGAATGCCCCCCGGCCAGGCCGGCGATGTTTGCCGATATTCCGGATGGGATCAGCTCCTTATTGGTATTTCCGGGGCTAAAACCGTATTTCCGGGAGTCCCAGTCAATCTGTACGTTATCCACAATTCCCCTCAGGTCGCTGATCCCGATCTGTACAGCAGCCTCCGACCATAATACATCCTGTTCTGCAATTCCCATGGATGCAAAATCAGGTCTGGGATAAACGCCCGATAAGGAAATCTCGGATTTATAAACAATGATGCTGTAAATGCCCCGGTATCTTTTTTCGGGAGTCACCCGGCTTTCGATCTCAAGGGTATCAGGCAGGAAAAAGGCATATTTTTTAAAACGGGTCACCTTCCCATTATCGGATACCACGTTATAATGGTATGGAATGACCAGCACCGGGCCGGCCACCTGCTGCGATCCCGACCATTTCCCGGAAATATCGGTCATCACATCCTGCATATTGCCCTCCCGCTCCCTGATCAGGGAAGTGATCATCGATTGCGGGATCAATAACAGGAGGACGAGAAAGGTAACAGAGATCAGTTTTACAGTTACGGACCTGCTCAGGCTGTCGTTCAGTCTTTCGATCCAGGTGGGCTGTTCAAGGTTTTCCATAATTTTCAAGTTTTACAAAGTTCTTTGTTTTTCAAAGTTAATATTTAAAAAAAACTATTTCTTCATGTTGATCAGTTTCTCAAGAACGTCGAGGTGGTCGGAGAATGCCTTGCGGCCGGAAGCGGTACAACTGTACCGGGTATTGGGCTTTTTCCCGATAAATTGTTTTTTTTCATTTACATAACCTTCCCTCTCCAGGACCTTCAGGCTGCTGGCCAGGTTGCCGTCGGTAAGGTCAAGCAAATCCTTCAGCGCCTTAAAGTCCATCGCCGTGTTCACCACCAGGGCCGACATGATGCCCAGCCTGACACGGCTCTCGAATACCTTATTCAGCCTCGCATAGATCTCTTTCACAGCCCGTACTTTAAGGACATGATGATGCCGTAAATAATATGAAGCAACCCGAATCCCAAGGCCCAGAAAAGCAGACCGTTTTCCGGGAATATGGCGCAGACCAGGCCCAGGATAATTTCAACATATCCCGGCCATTGAATATCGGTTACCGTGTACCTCCCTCCATGGACGAGTGCCAGTCCGTAGAATACAAGGAAGGCGGGCACGATCATTCCATAATAACCCTGGAGCATCAGCATAATGGCGAAAATTCCTCCTGCCAGCAGCGGTATGCTGACGCCCACCAGGAACTGCATCGATCCCTGCCCCCAGAAAACCTTGCCTTCCCGTTTTGCTTTAAGATACGACAGCCAGGTCCCGGTCGCCAGCGTAAGGATCAGCACCGATGCGGCAATAAAAACAAGCGGCCGGATTACCTGTCCTCCCGGATGCATAAGGCCCCCGTCGGAGATACTTCCATCATTCTCATACAACAGGCGGTAGGCAAAATACGTCCCGGCCAGGGCATAGATCCCCGCCGCTATCCCCGACAGCCCGCTTAGCGAAATAAAGCGGGTCGACCGCTGCATGATGCTCCGGATCTCCTTCAGGGCATCGATATACTCCTGTTCATTTGTCATAATGAAAGTACTTTGGAATACAAAGTATGTTGTTATTTTTGACAAAGTCAAGGAAAGGAGATGGATTTTACACCAATCTATTTGCCCACCGGTAGAATGTTTCTATTTTCCTGGCAATAGTTTTGAACGGAATGATCTATGCCCGGGGGGCATACATTATTGTTGCTCATTAATAAACGCGATGCCCCAATCCCGGAGGGCTTGCATTCTTTCCAAGTGATTAATTCACAATGCGACCCCTCCGGGGTCGGGACATTATGCTTTTTAACGGGTTACTGGAATGAAAGCCCTCCAGGCTTTGGACCGGACGTTTCTCTTTGACATAGGGATATGAAATGATTTTAATCTCTTGTCGATAACGAACTAGTGCACTAACAACTATTATTTGCTAATAAATATATTATTCTTATCTTTATATCAAATAAAGGTAAGAATCCATGGGACGTCCAACAAAAATTCTGCTCCGAAAATTGACCAAAAAAGAAAAAGAGAGATTGAGTCA
>DATDPY010000200.1:0-3037 GCA_035292565.1 Cyclobacteriaceae bacterium
ATAGGGTTCTTTATTTCCCCGGGCAGTCTTTGGCTGATTAAACAGCGATGATCGCATTCTCACTGGTATCCACCGTATTAAACGAGGCCGATAGGCTCGATCTTTCCCTGCAAGATTTGAAAGAACAGACTGTCAGACCTAACGAAATCCTGATTACCGATGCGGGATCTGATGATGGAACCTTCGAAAAGCTGAAAGAGTGGGCGCTTACTGTTGAAATCCCTGTGAAAATTTTCAGGTGTGAGGGATTTAATGTGGCTCAGGGTCGTAATTACTCGATATCCCATTCTTCCTTCGGCCTTATTGTCTCGACCGATTTTGGATGCCGGTTTCACCCGGAGTGGCTGAAATCAATAACCGGACCTTTTCAGGATGAAAGGATCTTTGTTGTGGGCGGATCCTATGGCGCAGATGAAAAACAGATCAACAGTCTGGCCGCAAGAGCCAACTATATTTTAACGAACGGCTACCAAATAAGGTTAAATGACAAGTTTATTCCATCATCACGATCAATAGCTTACATGAAAGAGGTTTGGGAAAAGTTAAATGGTTATCCCGAAAACCTTACCCATGCCGGTGATGACCAGGTTTTTGGGGAGCGGATCAGGGCATCAGGATACAATGTACACCTGGTTAAAGAACCTTATGTATACTGGCAAAGGCACGTTCATTGGAAAGGATATGCCCGCGAGTCGTTCAGATATGGTTTGGGTGACGGGGAAGCCCGGTTAAACCGGAGAAATATTATTTCCAATATCCTTGAAATATTTTTAAGGTATGTATTTTTTGGTCTTTTGATAATGGAAATGATCAAAATAGTTTTTCGGATTGCGCCGGGATTCGAATTATTTCTTTTAATCCCCGCATTCTTTGGATTGCGATCGTATTTTAATTCCATCAGGAATTGGTTTCGACTAAGATCAGAAAAGTATACGATCCGTGTATTATTGTATTCGTTTTTTCTGATTGAATCGACCAGGATCAGCTATATTACAGGATACATGAAAGGGATCATCAATCGACAGGTTTTAAAATAAAAAAAACAAATCAGTGGCTTTCAGAATACCTGGCGGCAATCATCGTATAATTGAAATTATTGCAAATCCTTTAAAATCCGTTCCGCCCCCCATAAATGCAGCCAGGGTGCTTGCAAAAAATTCTTTTAATGTTTTAATTATTGCTTACCTCGATACGGACTGTAAACGGATTGAAAAAATATCTGATGGCGCCTGGATTTTGAGAATTAATCTTATAAGCAGGGGAATAAAAATTCAATCACTCAGAAGAATCTCAGCTACCATTGAATTTATCTGCCGGGCCATGGTCATCATAAATAGGTATCGGCCATCATGGGTGATCCTTTTTAATGAGATCGGGTCACTTTTCAATCAACTGATAAGGAACGAAAATATAAAAAAAATAAGCTGGTTCCTTGAATATCCCGAATCCTATACAAAATCATTCGGGGAAAAATTAATTCAACAGTTTTCGTTTATCGCTTCCGGAAAGGCCAATTGCCTGATATTCCCAACTCAGGTAAGGAAGGCAATGGCCTTCGTCAGACAACCATCACTGATGTCCAGGAAAAGTTATGTTATTCACAATGTGCCGTGTCTGGCTGAAGAGGTAAGCCGAAACAAAACCGCCTATTCAGGATCGTATGGCGAAGCCATGTCTTTTTTGAAAGAGGACCCGGGTGCAATTCATATCATATATGCCGGAGCCGTCGGAAATCGTTATGGGTGGGACAGCCTTATAAAAGCCATTTGCCTTATTCAGAAAAATATCAGGTTATTGATTCTTGGGGTCAAGCACCCGCAGGGATTGAGGGAATTTAATCATGCAATCCTGAATTGCGGCAAAACCTCATATATCAAATGGCTGGATCCGGTTCCCTACAATGAACTGGAAAGTCTACTTCAATTAGCCGATATGGGGTACGTAATCTACCGTGGCGATAACCTGAATACCTATTTTTCGGCGCCGGGGAAATTATATGAATATCTTAAATCCGGTCTCGTGTTGCTTACTGACACGGATTGTTGTATTGCCGATGACCTGACATGGAAAAAGGCAGGCGTATTTATCAGGCGGCCGTTTGATTACACCGGGATACTGACCGCCCTTTCAGAAATTGAAAAGGATGATTTGAATGTGATGAAGTTGAATTCACGCGAATTATTTGAAACAAAATATAATATGGAAATCCAATCAGCCAGACTTGTGCAATGGATGAAAGAATATGACACCTGAGATTTTAATCGTTATGGGAACAAGACCGGAAGCATTAAAAATGGTGCCGGTAATATATGAACTGAAAAAGAAAAAGATCAGGATAAAATTATGTCTTACGGGTCAGCACCGGGAAATGCTGGACCAGGTAACGGGCTATTTCAGGCTAAGGGCTGATTATGATTTGGATGTAATGAAAAAAAACCAGGGCTTAAAGGATGTTACCCTGGCAGTTCTTGATGCGATGCATGACCTGCTTGGCAAAACCAAACCATCCCTGGTGCTTGTCCAGGGAGATACGATTTCGGCATTTGCATCTGCCCTGGCCGCCTTTTATCATAAGATAAAAATCGGGCATGTGGAAGCCGGATTGCGGTCGCACGATATTTATTCACCATATCCTGAAGAAGCGAGCAGGAAATTTATTTCAACACTGGCCGATTTTCATTTTGCGCCCACAAAACATGCGAAGGAAAACCTGCTGTCGGAGGGTATTGACGCGAAAAAAATATGGATTACCGGAAATACAATCATCGATACTGTTAAGATGATATTATCAAGGCATAAAAAAGATAAGGTGAATCTTTTCGGTCCTTTGAGCAGGAACCATCGACCTTATATCTTAATAACCGCCCACCGGAGAGAAAACTTCGGAAAAGGCCTGGAGAATATCTGTGAGGCAGTCAGGGAATTATCGATTCTTTATCCCGGATATCGTTTTATCTTCCAGGTACATCCAAATCCAAATGTAAGACTTGTAATCAAAAGGGAATTGAAAAAGGCGGAAAAGAATATTTCACTGATA
>DATDPY010000201.1:0-4172 GCA_035292565.1 Cyclobacteriaceae bacterium
GTATTACCGGTTTCATATCATGATGCGGAACCGATGCTGAAAGCTTTAAAGGGCCAGGTCTGCCCTGAATCCTGGCGGGGAGCCCTGCCATTCACCTATTATACAGGCCCGGGGCCGGCACGGGTGAGGTTGAATTTAGAATTCAATTGGGACATTAAACCTGCCTACAATATCATCGCAACACTTGAAGGAGCCAGATACCCCGACCAATGGATTATCCGGGGGAACCATCATGATGCCTGGGTAAATGGTGCGGCAGACCCTGTAAGCGGTTTAGCTTCGCTTATGGAAGAGGCCAGAATCATCGGACATCTTGCCAGGCAGGGATATGTCCCGGTACGAACGATCATTTATTGTGCCTGGGATGCTGAGGAACCAGGCCTGATTGGTTCTACCGAATGGGTGGAAGACCATAAGGATGAACTTAATGAAAAGGCAGTGCTTTACATCAACACCGACGGCCTGGAACGGGGCTTTCTGTATGCAGCGGGATCCCACAGTTTAACTTCATTCATGGAATCAGTCGCTGCCTCCGTAACCGATCCTCAAACTAACGTATCGGTGCTTGAAAGATGGAATGCAAGTCAGATAGTTAGAGTCGGCCGGGAAAAATTCAAGGGATTTCAACTGGGGGCATTAGGTTCGGGCTCTGATTTTACGCCTTTTATACAACACCTTGGAATTTCCAGCCTCAATATTTCTTTCGGAGGCGAAGGGGATGGTGGAGAATACCATTCAATATACGATTCCTACAATCATTTCACCCGCTTTAAAGATCCGGGATTCCTTTATTGTGGTACCCTGACCAGGATTACCGGTCATGCAGTGCTTCGGTTTGCCAATTCAGATGTTCTTCCATTTGATTTTACGGAAATGGACAGTACACTGGAAAGTTATACAAAGGACATTATGGATTTCGCCGCGAATAAAAAAAAGGAAAATGACGAAGTGAGTTACAGGGTCCGGAATAACTTGTACAAGATAGCCGCGGATCCGAAAAAGGCATACCATTCCCCGAAATTAAGGAAAGATGTCCCCTTCCTCAATTTTGCACCGATACAAAATGCGCTGTCCTCGCTGGGGAGAAATGCCCTTCAATGGAAAAAAATAAATGCGGATTCCCTTACGAATGAACAGCTTGCGGCATATAACCGGCTTGTATTTCTAGCTGAAAGGAAATTCATCCTGCCAGAAGGATTGCCTGGACGGGCGTGGTACAAGCATGCATTATATGCCCCAGGCGTACTGACAGGTTACGATGTCAAAATTATGCCAGGTATCCGTGAAGCCCTGGAAAACGAAGACTGGGACCTTGCGCAGGAGCAGATCAATGTTTTGGCTGGAAAATTTGTTGAATATTCAGAATTCCTTGAACAGATTATAAGTTCGGTTGGAGAGTAGATAAAAGGTTGACGGGTTAATGAGGCTACTAGTCTTCGGGTCTTCGAGTCCAACATATGCCGTTAGGCAGAAACCGGCAAACAAATTCACTTATTGAAAACCGTTGTATTAATCGTATGCTTCGCCAATTCATCGTATTTCTTCGCCTCTCGGGGTAATCCCATCCTTTTAAGCATATAACTCAGATCCTCGCAGTCTTCCTTGAAGAAATATAGGTTCTGATTGTCAAGTTTATAGTAAAGTTGTTTGGCTTTCTCATATTCACCTCTCACGATGGCCTTGTTGATGTGTGCCAGTTCAACAAAATCGTAATCCATAATAAAAGTGAACTCGGCCTTCGTGTTGATGAATTCAGGGTAATTGACTACCATCTCAGGCTCCTTAGCCCTGTCGACTAGTACTGGAATGGCAGCATTTCCCTCTTCGTCGATATGGGATAGGTACATATCGGTATACGGGGAACGGATCTTGGATACAAATACAATCCATTTGCTGTTCGGGGACCAGGCATGCCACGAATTCATGGAATTGAAATTACATTCAAGATTCCTGGCGTTGCCACCGGATACAGGAATAATGTAAAGGCGACTGTCTGGCATCAGAAGCATGAAATTTTCAGCCTGGCAAAAAATTAGCCATTTGCCATCAGGAGATATTGCCGGGAAATAATTGCTCTTTCCATTATTGGATGCTCCTTCGATTGGTTTGGCTATTCCCCCCTTTCCACCATTAAAAGGAATTATACATAAATCGAATTTGAACGATTTTTGCCGTTCAACAAACTGATTTATAAGTTCTTCATTCTTCACATCTATTTCGTAAATGTTGCTATCCCTGGGCAGAGCCCTGGCCCGTGAAAAAATAATGCTTTCCCCATCGGGAGTCCAGACCGCATTAGATTGTACATATTCTTCGAGATTTGCGCCCGGAAGCTCTGTCAGCTTATTCGCCAGCCGGTCATAGATCGCCAAATTCCCGTTCACGGGGAAAAATAGCTGTGAATAAGCATAGTCCTTCCACGAGCTGAGGGGGAAGTTCTTCATGACTACGCGGTCTTTTACAGTCGTTACAATATACCGTCCATCGGGCGATATTTTTGAAAAGAGTCCGAAGGTCCTTCTTTTTTCCATTTTCGACCATGACCTGTAATTGTCCATATTGAAAAGGATTGTATCATCAACAGGCGACACAAAATAACCGCCTTTGTCTCTTAATCCAGCGTCCAAATCAAGTCCAATAGTGCTACCATCAGCGGTGAGGGAATGACAGTTACCGCATACAGGGAAACCCCGCATTGCCGTATGGGGCTTCTGCTTACTGCCGATGTTGATAAGCCTGAAATCCATGGAATCAAGTCTTTTTTCCGCAATCAGAAATGGAATGGGCATGTGGCGATATAAAATCGGCGCGTTAACGCTGTCCCGGCTGACGGTAAAAGTCACCCTGGCAAGTTTTCGTTTACCCTGCTTCTTCACCGTAAAATGAATTTTATCATGACCCGATAACAGCTTCAGGCTGTCCCACATGAACTCGTCGGGTTTCCATTCCGACAGATCCGACACGGCATGAATGGAATAATTTTTAGTATCGGTATAAAGTGCTATTTTGTATGTTGCCTGTTCTCGTTTTTCACTCCGCCACTCAAACAATGGCGCGGGAAATTCAGGAGGTAAAATTGCATTCATAAGCGGGTGGCTGATGGTCAGGCCTGAGCCTGAATCGCTTTCCCTGCTGCAATAAAATAATGGAAGGCATGATCCCAGAAGAATCAGGCCGGAGAAAAAAAATTTCAATTGTCTCATAATTAAAAAATTAAGCTGGACCCACATTTCCGGTTAAAGATATCAAATTGCCGTCTTAAAAAAAATGAGGCGTTTTTGATCCCTCTACCCGATATTGTCCTTTTTAACCTCCCTCACAAGTTAATCCTTCCGGGTTTTTCTCAGCAAATCAAACATATGCGTGTATTTAAGCGTTACGCTCCGGTTATTTTCTTCGCCGCTTGTATAGATGTCGTTATATACAATAAACAGCCCTGTATTTGCATCCTCCAGAAGGCTAAACCGTAAATTCAGTGACCATAATTCGGCCTCACTATTATACTGGATAAAGCTTTGAAAGTTGATCCGTGGCCTGAAGGAGTACGATATCCGGGCGCCGAAAATGCTTGCAAGGAATTCACCTCCCGGAAGCCGCACATCGTTCAGGGCCAGACTATATTCCGAATTTAACTTATCTCCAATCCTGATCCCGAGTATACCGGCATTCAGGTAGCGTGTTCCACCGAACGATCCCCCGAGTATTGACCGGATATTGACGTATATAGGCTTGCTTGGATTGGTCATAAAAACCAGTTGGGCTTCCCTGTGATGATAAGTTCCGGTGGGCACAATAACTCCTTCCGAAATTTCGAAGGGATTGACCACTCCCTCGGTGGTAAAATTTATTCCGGTATGAATTTCGAGGCCGTTTATCCATACCCAATGATTATCCACATGCAGGTAACTTGTTTCCAGGAAGCCGTTAAAATCCCAATAACTCCTGTAAGTAGCGTGTGGGCGAAGTTCGAGAAATCCGAATTTACCGTTCATGCGGAATTGTTTGAATATTCCGGCTTCAGGTTTACGATAGGCGGACCGGAATAAATAACCTACTTCCGGATTAAATCCTTCACCCACCTGCATATAGCCCGCCGATGCTCTCAATCCATTCCACTCATAACTTGCCAGGACCCTGAATGCCTGGTCATCGAGGATAATCCCCGGAGTCAT
>DATDPY010000202.1:0-13031 GCA_035292565.1 Cyclobacteriaceae bacterium
ACGGATTTATTTCCGAGTTCCTTATTTACTCCGGCCTGTTCCGGGGAATGGGACTGGGCGGGTCCGTTTCACCGCTGGTCCTCGTATCAGCGATTTCCGCCCTGGCCCTTATCGGCGGGCTGGCCATTTTATGTTTCACAAAAGCTTACGGATCGGTTTTCCTGGGCAGCCCCCGAACTGAGAGAAATAATATGACACGGGAGAGAGGATTTGTGCATCTCGCTCCGATGTATTTGATCCTCCTGCTCATGTTAGGCATCGGTATCTTTCCTCATTTCTTCCTTAAGCTGCTCTCAGCGCCCCTGGAATTATTTTACAGCAGGCTGGATGCCCCTGTCGTAATGAAAGTTCCTTCCGCGAATGTCCATCTTCTTCAAAATATCGGCCTTGCATCGGCAGGATTCATCGCCCTGGCTGGAGCCGTATACCTGTTCAGGAAATTGATCACTTCAGGGAAACCAGTAGTAATATCCTCTACCTGGGGCTGTGGATACACGGGCGACCAGGGAAAAATGCAGTATACCGCCAGCTCTTTTATCCGGTCCTACAGGAAACTTGCGGAACCGGTGCTATGGATAGATAAAAAGAAAATTGAGGTAAGGGGTAATTTTCCGCATGAAGGAATGCATGAAACCCTTCCTGGGGATAAAGCCGAGAAATGGCTGATCGACACTCCGTTAAACAAACTCAGGTACTTCTTCAACTTATTCAGGTTCCTGCAGAACGGGAACCCTCAGTATTATATTTTATATGGTGTGGTGTTTATATCCCTGGTGATCGGGATCCCTGTACTATACGAAATTCTCAAAACATTGATTGAATTTTTATCTCAATTATAACGGATGCTCAGCTTTGGATTAATATGGATCACAAGCCTGTTTTTCACCGGGATCGTCAACCGCGTTAAAAGCATTGCTTCGGGGAGAAAAGGCCCGGGCATATTTCAGCCGATTAAGGATATTATCCGGCTGTGGAAAAAAGGTTCCGTCTACAGTCGAACTACAGGATTCATATTCCAGGTGGCCCCGAGCATTTATTTTGCATCGATCATCCTGGCCATTCTGATTATTCCCCTTGGCCGTTACAGGGGTGTGATTTCTTTCGACGGGGATTTTGTCTTTTTTGCTTATGTTCTCGCCGCCGGAAAGTTTTTCAGCATTATTTCAGCCCTGGATACCGGAAGCAGTTTTGAAGGCATGGGGGCAAGCCGCGAAGCCCTGTTCTCCATGCTCGCCGAACCTGCTTTTTTTGTCCTGATGGGTTCCCTCGCCCTGCTTACCGGTTACACTTCCTTCCATGAAATATTTATCCATTTGCAATCCGGTTCCCTGATATCCCATACGCTCGGAATCCTGGCGGCATTTGTGCTGGTGATGATCGCCATGATCGAGAACAGCAGGATGCCCTTTGATGATCCCAAAACACATCTTGAATTAACCATGATCCATGAAGTGATGATCCTCGACAACAGCGGATTCGACCTGGGACTGATTCTTTACGCAACAAATCTGAAATTTTCCTTGTATGGAGCCTTGATCGCCAACCTTTTCGTCGATGCCCTTCCCTGGTATATTACCATTCCTGTTTTTTTTGTGGTCCAGGTACTTTTTGCGTCTGTGGCCGGCATCCTGGAATCTTTTTCAGCAAGATTCAGAATGGGCCATAATGCACAGTTCATCTTTACCCTCACCTCCGTCTCGCTGCTGATCTTTTTCGGTGTTTTACTTGCAATAGGGAAATTTAACTGAACCATGGCCCATGACTGACATCCTCCTGATCATATTCGCCATAACCCTGGTTTTCATGAGCATAGCCAACAGGCTGGGAACATACGTGAACATTCTTTTTCTCCAGGGGTTGCTGCTTTTCGGTATCAGCTTTATTGAATTGAAGGAGATCAATACGCTGAACCTGGCCTTCATCCTGCTGGAAACCGTGATATTCAAAACTATCGCGGTACCGTTCTTCATGCGCTATGTCATCAAACGAAATAAGATTACCCGCGAAGCCGAACCATATCTTCCCAATTTTGTATCCCTGGTCATCGTAACCTCGATCATTATCTTGACCTACCTCCTGTCCAAAACCATTCAGGACCCTCTGCTGAATAAAATATATTTCGTGGTCGCCTTATCTGCCTTATTTACCGGCCTGTATATTATCATGACAAGGCGAAAGGTTATTACGCATGTTATGGGATACCTGGTTATCGAGAATGGCGTATTCATACTCTCCATCGCTGTCGGGAGTGAGATCCCGATGCTGATCAATACGGGGATCCTGCTTGACCTGTTTGTGAGCATATTCCTGCTGGGTATTTTCATTAATAAGATCGGCGATGTGCTGAAGGATGTGGATGTCGGCCAGCTAAAGCAATTAAAAGACTGAAGGGCATGATCATTGCATATATCGTCATATCCTTTCTGATCGGCGTGGCCCTGTTTGTGAACAGGAACAGGATCATTAATTATTCCCTGGTTTCCCTGTTTTCCGTTCTTCAATGGGTTTTTATTCTTTACCTGTATCATCACCGGGGGCAGGACGCAACAGGTTATTTCAATGCCGATTCGCTGGCGATACTTATGCTCATAACCTCGGGCATTATTATTCCGCCTGCATTTTATTATTCATACATATATTTCAAAATAAAAAAAGACCAGCCACGGGAAAGGGGGATGTATTTCTCTGCCATGGTTGTCCTCGCGGCGGCTATCAGCGCTGCCTATCTGGCAAATCACATTGCATTAATGTGGGTATTCGTAGAACTGACGACACTTTCTGCCGCTGCTCTTGTTTATCACCGCAGGAATGTGAGGTCGCTTGAAGGGACCTGGAAATATTTTTTCGTTTCATCGATCAGCATCACCCTGGTTTTCATCGGGATATTATTCCTCACCATTGCGCTCCAGCAGGAAGGATTCACCGACCTGACCTATCCGGCGCTGAAGAAAAATGCTTCCAGCCTGAATGGTTTCTGGTTGCGGCTTACCTTCATTTTTATTTTCACCGGATACACCGCAAAAATGGGCCTGGTACCCATGCACACGGTGGGGATCGATGCCAAGGATAAAGCCCCGTCGCCGGCAGGCGCCCTGTTTTCGAGCATTGTGATGAACATGGGGTTTGTCGGAATCTTCCGGGTTTATGAAATCATCTCCCGCACCCCGCTAAAGGAATGGGCCGACACGATACTTTTGGTATCCGCCGTTCTTTCAATATTCGTTGCTGCCGTATACATGATGAGCGTCAAAAACATGAAACGGATGTTTGCCTATTCCAGCATCGAACATATGGGCATCGCAATGCTTGGAATCGCAGCCGGCGGCATTGGTTATTACGCTGCGCTGCTGCATCTTGTGCTGCACGCTATTACAAAATCCAGTCTGTTCTTCCAGATGGGCCAGGTGTACCGGATATACAACAGCAAGAGCCTGTATGATACGGGGAATTACCTGAAATACAATCTTACGGGAGCTATGGTAATATTGCTGGCCTTTATATGCGGCACGGCCATGCCTCCTTCGGGATTATTCGTCACCGAGTTCATGATATTCCGGTCGTTGTTTGAAAGTCACCATTTCATTTTTCTTGCCGTCATATTGTTATTGCTTACCATGATCATCTGGGCATTTGGGAAAAGCATATTCAGGTTATTGTTCACACCTGCAGCAGGTTTCAATGAAGCCGGAATGGGAAAAATCAATCCATTTGAATCGGTGCCCCAGCTAATCCTTCTCGGGGCTGTTATTTACCTGGGGATAAACCCTCCGGTACAACTGGTGGAACTGATTAACGAGTCGGTAAAATATATTTCGTATTGAAATGAATTACACGGCTGTCCGAAATAATGTTCCTGTTCCCATTGAATCCATTCCGATCCTGGAATATGAAACCTTTCTGGAACAAAATATAATCCTTGCCGGGAAACCCGATAATCACTGTGTAAATTATTACGGGCACCGGGCTGGAAACAAAATAAGACTGATTTGTTGTATGGCTTCGGATATGGAAATGATGATATACGTGTCCTCCAGTCTCATCAACTCTTCCAAACCCCTGCCTTCTTTTACCCGGCATCGACACTCGTTTGAAAAGTTTGAAAGGGAAATTGCCGAAAACTTCGGGATTTCCTATATCGACCATCCCTGGCTGAAGCCGGTTCGGTATGCCTTCGACCGTCACGACCGGAAGCAGGAGATTTCGGGATACCCCTTTTTCAGGTTCCATGGCGATGAAACCCACGAAGTAGGCGTAGGACCCATCCATGCAGGCATCATCGAGCCGGGTCATTTCCGGTTTATGTGCAACGGGGAGCAAATCCTTCATCTCGAGATCCAGCTTGGTTACCAGCACCGGGGAATCGAAAGATTGTTTATTGAAAAGGATAATCTTTTAAGCCGCACGGTGCTCGCCGAAAGCATAGCCGGAGACACGGTTGCCGGCCATACTGCGGCTTTTGTAAATCTTTGGGAAGGTCTGTGCGGGTATCAGAGCGATGAAGGCTCGAAACTTACCCGGACCCTCGGCCTTGAGCTTGAGCGGGTCGCTGTACATACCGGTGATATGAGCGCTTTATGCACGGATATTGCGTGGCAGCTTGGCAGCTCCGTATACGGACGGCTTCGGACTCCTGTGATCAATTTTTTCCAAAGCTGGTGCGGCAACCGCCTGGCAAAAGGACTGATCAGGGCAGGGAAAAATAATTACCCCCTGACCGGGGAATTAAAGGAGGAGTTGCTGAAAATATTTGAGGAGTTCCTCCCTGCTTTTCACCAGGTCAATAAAGAAGCATCGCGACTGCCGAGCGTTCTCTCAAGATTTGAAAGGACGGGCATCCTGACCGGCCACCAGGCAGCGGATATTGGCGCTGTCGGCATGACGGCGCGTATGTGCGGGATCCGGCGTGACATCCGGTTATCCCATCCCCATGACCTGTATCCTGTTCTCGGGCATCAGCCGGTCTTAAAACATCACGGGGATGTTTATTCCAGGTTCCAGATCCGCAGGGAAGAGATAAAGCAATCTATCGGGTATATAAAAAAAATAATGGAAAATATTCCTGAAGTAAATCATGACGGCCGCAACTGGAAAAGTGAACCGATGGCCGGCCAATTTTCCGTTTCGCTTGTCGAAGGCTGGCGCGGGGAGATTTGTCATTGCGCTATAACGGGAGAAAATGGACGGCTTGTCCATTATAAAATTAAGGACCCCTCCTTCCACAATTGGCTTGCGTTGGCCCTGGCCGTCAGGAACAATGAGATTTCTGATTTTCCTGTTTGCAATAAAAGTTTTAACCTGTCCCACTGCGGGCACGACCTGTAACATCGCCATGATCAATAGTTTAAAAATCCTATTTCGCCAGGGCAGACAATACATTCCGGATATTAAAAACGCTGCAGTACCCGGGATCTTCCGGGGAAGGCCTGTCATCTCTTCGATTAGCGCGGATGAAAAGGAGATAGCTGCGTGCTGCCCGACAGGAGCAATCGCGACACACCCGTTGAGCATCGATATGGGCAAATGCTCATTTTGCGGAGAATGCGCCAGGATATTTCCCGGAAAAATTACATTTACCCGGGATTATAAAATTGCATCGAACCGAAGAGACAGGCTGGTCATTAAAGAAGGAATCGATGAAGCGGTGCGGCTCGATCCCGAAGAAATTCGAATGGAAATTTCCCGGTCCTTCAGGGGTTCCCTGAAATTACGCCAGGTTTCCGCCGGCGGCGACAACAGCAATGAGCTTGAGCTGAATGCTTGCGGTAATGTAAATTTTGATATGGGCAGGTTCGGGATCGAGTTTGTAGCCTCGCCCCGGCATGCCGATGGAATCGTAATTACCGGGCCCATATCCGAAAATATGGAAGAACCACTTCAAATCTGTTACGATGCCATCCCCGATCCTAAAATCATCATTCTAGCCGGTGTCGATGCCATTAGCGGCGGAATTTTTACCGGAAGCCCGGCAATAAAAAGAGATTTTCTGGACAAATATAAAATTGATCTTTATATCCCCGGCAATCCCGTTCATCCGCTCACTTTCATCAACGGGGTGTTGGAGTTAGTAACTCTCCGAAAGTTTAAAACCTTTGGAGTGTTACGCTAAAAATACATCGCCAATACGGCTGATGAAATCAAGGTAATATATGTCATCACAAACAATGTCGCCAGAATCGGGATCAGGGTGATAGCTGCACGCGGGAGGCTGACGGAATAGAAATTTTTTATCGCCAGCAACACATATATAAAATTCAAAGCTGCAGCAAGAAAAAATCCGAGAGGTTTATAGATAAAAAAGGCAGGGATTAGGATCAGGTTGCGGAGGAAAGCGGCTGAGATAATATGAAAGATGAATACCAGGTGTTCGGTATAATAGGTTTTGCGTTTCCGGAACATTAAATAAAACAGGGCGGCGACGAAGAAGATCACGCCATAAATCGCAATACTCAGAATATTTTTGATTTCCTTATTGATCGACGCTGTATCGGTGTACACCGGATTAAGTTCTTTCAGGTAAGCCGATTGGATTATCCGATCATAAAATCCGAATCGGTCGAGGAAATGAACCGAATCGAGGTTATACATATCGACTGAAGAGATCAGTCCGAAAGCGAGAAAGTGGACCAGGGCGATCAAAACAAAGAGGCGCAACGGTTTGATATAATGTGCATGCACCCCGCGGCTGTACTCCAAAGAAAGGAAACCGGGGCGAAAGGTCAGCAGGTATAAAGTCTTGAAGAATTTCGCATCAATATTTGTCAGATCCTCAAAAATATCGGAAAAGAATTTTTTAACTGAATAATCGCCCGGCGAGAGCTTTTTTTCGCCGCAAACAGGACAATATACAGATCCGGGGAAGCAATCCGGGCATTCCTTTTTCGGGGTAGTGGGTATCCTGATCATGTTGTAAAGAAATTATTTCCGGGCAATCCCGAAAATTAAGATAAACATTCCAAAAGTTTTAAACATTTGGAGAGTTAATTTCCTCGAGGGTTTTACCCTTTGTTTCGGAAACGAACTTCAGCAGAACAAAAAAGTAAACGGCACAAATCAGGGCAAAAAGGAAGAAGGTTTTAGGAGCATCAAGCAGGCCGATCAGTACGGGGAAACCGTATGCCAGTCCAAAACATGCCGTCCACAGCATAGTCGTTGCAGCGGATATGGCAATACCCCTGATCCTGGTTGGAAAAATCTCGGAGATCAGTACCCAGGTGACCGGGGCAAGGGTTGTAGCGTAGGTTGCGATAAATGCAAGGACGATCACAGGCAGGAAAATCCCGCCGAAAACCTGAAAATAAAAAAATATTCCGATACACAGCAGGAAGATGGCCATCAGCAGCGATCCCGCGAGCATGAGCAACCTCCGGCCAAGCCTGTCGACCAGGGACATCGCCACGAAAGTGAAAGTCAGGTTGATCAGTCCGATCAGGATCTGTTGGAATAGCTGGTCTTTGACATTCATACCGGCTTTCCCGAAAATGATCGGGGCATAAAAGAAAACAGCATTCGCACCTGAGATCTGCTGAAATACCGCCAGCGCTATTCCAATAACCACAATTGCGCGGATCCCTGGCTGAACCAGGTCGGAAAACCGGCCCCTGATCTCAGTCTTCAGCGATGTTTCGATCTTTTCAATTTCATTGGCCGCTTCCTTCTCCCCCGAAATTTTTTTAAGGACCGACAAGGCATCCCGAAGCCTGCCCCGGCCAGCCAGCCAACGGGGGCTTTCGGGCAGCATCAGCACTCCCAACAAAAAAATTAGAGAAGGAACTGCCCCGGAAGCGAACATCCATCGCCAGTTATTCTCAATGCCAGCCAGAAAGTAATTGGAGATATAGGCCATCAGGATCCCAATAACAATGGCGAGCTGGTTGATGGAAACCAATTTGCCCCTTGATCCGGCAGGGCTTATTTCAGCAATATATAAAGGCGATAAATTGGAAGCGGAACCAACACCGATCCCGGCTATGATACGCCAGACGATGAGTGCATCATATCCCCGGGACCAGCCCATCATGATGTAGGAAACTGTAAAGATCAAGGCGGCCCCGATCATCGGGATCTTACGGCCGAATCTATCCGTAATGAAACCGGTAAGCAGGGAGCCGATGATGCAACCCAGATACAGTGAACTCCCGGTCCAGCCCAGCCCGGCATCACTCAGGTGAAAATGGGACCGGATAAACGGTATGGTGCCTGAAAAAATTGCGATATCAAAACCGAATAAAAGTCCTCCCAGGGCGGCGGTCAGGCTGATCAGCAGGACATAATTATTATATTTCATTAAAAAATAGGTTTCGATGTAAATATATATAATCCCGGTTCCAGAGGTGGCGACCTGCCTGAGAATCAAGATTACGAAATAAAGATTTATCCGGAACGTTAAGGCAAGGGCTGTATTTTACCGACCCCGGATACAAAAAAAATTTTAGTCACCGGTAAAATAAAAATCACCGGTCAGCGATGTCGATTCCCAGGGGATCTGGGCTTTCTGCGAATATTCCGAAACGCGCGCCCGCACTTTCTGGAAAACCTGCAGGATCGACAGGCCCGGGGATTTTATTTCCTGGAGCAGCGATTCGGTATACAATCCATTTGATCCCGTTCCATCCGATGCCGTGTGACCCGGAGCGGTTGCATAGGCAATGAGTGTGCCGCTGGGTGCGTTCATGAAGGCCAATCCTTCGGTTTCTGTCGACCGGCTCCATGACCTCTTGAACGGATTATTCCGGCAGGCATCGAGGATAATGATGTTTACATCGGTCTTCGCATATTCCATGAAGCTCATCACGCGGTCGGCCTGGATGCAGTCGTATTCAACCTGGGCCTCGGACTGGATGTCGGCATCTACGGGAACAAGATAATTCAATCCTTTCACCTGGATCCCATGACCCGCATAATAAAACAAGCCTATATTATATTGTTCCAATTCTTTCCCGAACTCGTCGATGGACATTTTCATCTGTCTCGAATCCGCATTCTCAATTTTAATCACCTTAAAGCCGAGCGACTCCAGTACGGTGGTCATGGCACGGGCGTCGTTCACCGGGTTCTTCAGGACGCTTGCATACCGGTAATCGGAATTCCCGATGATCAGGGCAAGTCGTTTCTGCTGTGTGCCTGTTGCCATGCTGATGATCCTTTCGCTCGACCTGGCAGTTCCTGCGGCATTCTGGACAAGAAGAGTGATGCGGTTCTGTCCGGGCGAAAGGTCGATGGTTTTGGTAAAAATGATTTTGCATCCCGATAGTGGATCCTCCCTGAACTGGGTCACTGTTGAAACGACCTGGCCATTTACGGATATCTGGACATTTTTTATATCCGAATTGGAATTAATGCACGCCTTGATCTCATAAGTATTATAGGTCGTACTGGTTTCCACGCTCGAGGGATCGTTCCAGCTTACGTCCGCATTGAGGCTCGACTCATCGGAAGAGGTTGCCAGTTCGTTATTATGCCAGGTCCCGGATTCCACTGTGCCATTAGCGTAGGTGTAGGTTCCCTGGCCTTCGAAAATAGCGCCTACCATGTTCCCAACATACTTGTCGCCATTGGCGAAAAAATAATTCCCATAACCCGTTAGCTTGCCATCCTTGAATTCACCGGAATAGGTATCCCCGGTACTCCAGCGGTAAATACCGAAACCGTTGTCACAATCGCCCGACAGGCAGCCGCTGCTGGCGTCTTTACCCATAAAATTGCTGTCACGGAAAAAACCTCTTTCAATAGTACCATCCTTATGGAAACGCGTGCCTTGTCCGTTGAATTTATGACTTGCCCAGGAACCCACATACATACTCCCATCATTGAAATAACAGGTACCTGTACCATCACACAGGCTGCCTTTAAAATCACCGGTATATTTCGTTCCTTCATCCCAGTACATAGTGCCGTATCCATCATCACAATTGCCGTCGAGACAGCCCTTGGAGGCATCGGAAGCTTTAACAAAACTCCCGCCGGAATCATAAAAACCCGGGACCACCGAGCCGTCGGCATAGTACCAGGCACCCTGCCCGGCTACACTATGATCATGGAATTCACCTACCCAGGTATCGCCGCTCGCAAAATAACAAACCCCGAATCCCTCGCATTTCCCGGCCTTGAATTCACCGATATACCTCGATCCGTCGTTATATACATAAGTCCCCTCTCCACTATCGCAGTCCCCCTCAATACAGCCTCCTTCCGTATCTGAGCCAGCGGTTCCGTCGGCATTCTCGCCTATATAGCTTCCGTCTTTAAAATAACCGGTCTCGATAATCCCGTCGCTGTAATAGCGGGTTCCGTACCCATTGAATTTGTGCGCAGTCCATTCTCCTGTGTATTTACTGCCGTCGCTGAAATAGCAGGTGCCAAATCCATCGCAGTTTCCATTCTTGAAATCCCCCAAATACTTCACGTTCTCTTCCCAATATTTAACGCCATAACCGTTATCGCAATTCCCGGTGAGGCAGCCTTTCTCGGTATCTGCAGCCTTTATCCAGTTGCTGTTGCCATCATAATACCCGGGTTCAATGGTGCCATCGGTATAATACCATGCCCCCTGTCCGGCGGTTTTATGGTCCTTGAATTCACCTACATATTTTCTGCCATCTGCGTATTCCACAACACCGTACCCTTCAGCCTTGGCGTTCAGGAATTCACCGGTATACTTGGAACCATCGTCATACACAAAAGTTCCCTGGCCGTTATCGCAATTCCCTTTAATGCATCCTTTATCCTGGCCGTTAGCCGTTATTGAGGCCAGCATAAGAACTGGTATCATCCAACGCAGACTTGCAAAAGGCCATGTTTTCACACGATACGCTATCAGGTGCGCTTTTATATTAGCCATATCCATAAAAAATATTTATCAAATTTATTAAATTGTAATAAATGATTCAATTACTATTCCCTAGCCTGTTTTCGGGTCTTTAAATCGCCCCGGAAATCACGGGAATTATCCTGGGTTTTCCTATTTTCGAAGTTTTAGCGCTATGAAGTCATCGATTTATATAACCCTGTTTCTCTTTGCAGGCGTTACTGGCGTCTTCTCCTGCCGGAATCCGGGACATCGGGCCCCGGGAAGGAGTGATCGTACTGACAGTTCATTGAACGCCCTGCCTGAAAGTCATTCTGATCCGGTCGTAGCATCCGGCGATACGCTCACAATCTGCACATTTAATATTCAGTTTCTGGGTGCCTTCCACAAGCGCGATAACGAGGCCCTTGCCGATGTTGTAAAGGATTTCAACATCGTCGTAGTACAGGAAATGGTCGCCCCGCCGGTGGATGGGTTATTCCCGGATGGAACTTCATACCAGGCCGATCCTGAATCCGGGAAATTTACACAAGCCATGAAGGACAGGGGCTTCAGGTTTTTATTATCGCAGGAAGATACCGGGACCGGCAACAATAACCATTCGAACGGTACAGCAACAGAATGGTTCATATGCTTCTATGATTCCACCAGGGTAAGTTTTGCGCCTGATCTTCCTTACGGATTCCTGGCCGACGACCGTTCCAACCATCCCGATTTTGAAAGAGTACCTTACGCGTTTCCATTCCGGTCGATAAATAACCAAGGTGATTTTGTCCTTATATCAATCCACCTCAATCCGGGAAGCTCCGAAACGGATGCGGAACGCAGAAAGCACGAAATCTCGTCCATCCACCGGTGGATCATGGAGCATAGCGGGACGGAAAAAGATTTTTTGATCCTGGGCGACATGAACATCGAAGACAGCGCAGAGCTCGCCGGCGCCCTCCCCCAGGGAATGGTGTCGCTGAATGATGAATGCCGTCGTACCAATACCCTGATCAATAATACTCCGCCGGATTTCGGCGCCAAACCGTATGACCACATTTTTTATGATATCGTAAATACCTCCTTGGAAATTGATACGGAATTTGATTGCCAGGTAATCGACCTTGTTACTCTTCTCCAAGCTTTCTGGAATGGGCCGGGACCATACCCTGGCAGTCCATATGTCCATAATACCTTCCGCCAGTATTATTCCGACCATCATCCCCTGGTATTCAGGTACAGGGTGTTGCATCACGACGATGACTGACCTGGGAGTGGCTCGGATCTGTCCGCAATATTTTGTAATTTTAATATTCTGAATACAAATCCGATGAAAGCAAATAAGATCATAGGGAAATTAAGCCGGCTGTTGGCCGGACCAATAATTACAGCAGTGTTTATTCTTATGCCCGGAATATTAAAGGCCGGGGAGGATAATAAGGATATTCCTGATCCTGTTTTGAAAGACAGTACCTATGCCCTGTATCAGAGCGGCGATTTTTACCTGGCCGGACAGCCCATGCAGGACGACCTGGAAGAACTCGCAAAAGACGGAGTGACTCTGGTGATCAATGTAAGGACGGAAGCTGAAATGAAAACATTTGCGAAAGAATATTTTGATGAGGAAGTTGTGGTTAAAGGGCTGAATATCGAATATGTGCAGGCCGGCATCGGCGGGGCGGACGGGTACAGCCCGGAGGTCATCAGCCTGATTTCAGAGAAGATTGCAGCAACCGACGGAAAGGTCCTCATTCACTGTGCAGCAGCCGGCAGGGCTACGACGGTCTGGATGGCCTGGCTGGTGAACAGCGGTCAGTGCAGCATCGACGAAGCCATGCGGCTTGGCAAGCAGGCCCGATTCGTCTTTCCGTTCGAAAGCTTGCTTGGATTTCCTGTGACGGTTAAGAAAACGAAAAAGTAAGGCTGAGAAAGCACCAGACTCCAAATACCAAATTTCAAGCTCCAATTTCCAAACGCCAAAATCCAATCTGGAAACCATAAAGAATTATCCGAATAAAAATTAATTAGTGGTCTCCGATTTGGATTTTGGATTTTGGAATTTGGATTTTGGAATTTGGATTTTTATCATTTATCGAATTTCATACGGCGGATGATCCGGTTTTTTGTAAGGTTTCGTCTGAATCAGCCTGTTGATTTCATCGATTGCTTTTTCAAGCTGATTATCCGATCCTTTCGCAAGAGCGGCGGGATCTTCCCGCACATCGATATCCGGGTCAACACC
>DATDPY010000203.1:0-8304 GCA_035292565.1 Cyclobacteriaceae bacterium
TACACAATCGATCCTGCATCACATAAAATATGAGGGAAATACGGACCTTGCTGAGTCGGTCGGGACCTGGTTTGGAAATAATCTCCGGAAGGAGGGATTCTGTGATCAATTCGATCTGATTCTCCCGGTTCCGCTGCATGAAAAGAAGCTAAAAAAACGAGGGTATAACCAGTCGGAATTAATAACGCGGGGAATGCTTTCGCCGATGAAGTCTGTTACCGACAACGGGTTTCTTATCCGGACGGTAAACAATCCAACCCAGACGCATAAGAACAGGATTGAGCGGGTGAATAATGTATCTAATATTTTTAAAGTGAATCATGATAAGTACGACCAGGGAATCCGGATACTCCTTGTGGATGATGTGGTCACAACCGGAGCGACGCTTGAATCATGTGCAAAAGCCTTGTATGATGCGGGATATGAGAATATAAGCTTTGCAGCGGTTGCATTTGCCAGGAAATAAAAAACCCCGGGAGTTCCGGGGTATTTAAAATTATTGGAAGTTTAGTGATTGGATCCTGCCCTGATCATGGCACAGCGGAAACCAATAGTTGCCGTAGCTGAGTCCTCTGCCAGGAACCTTCTCGTTCCGGGGGAACACCAATAGGCAACATCTTTCCATGAGCCCCCTTTATAAACCCTCACCCTGTCGTTGATCAGCGACAGTTTATCCTGCCATGCGTAATTATTTTCTTCATCAAGGAAGCCGTTCCTGCGCAGCGGGTTTAAATCATCCATATCCTGAAAAGACAACGGCCTGTAAACATCCAGTACCCATTCATTCACATTTCCTGCCATATTGTACAATCCGTAATTGTTGGGAGGATACTCATAGATGTAAGCTGTAATCATGGCCCCGTCATTTAGTTTTCCCGCAATACCGGCGTAATCACCACGGCCCCTTTTAAAATTAGCCAGGAAATAACCCATATCCCTTCCGTAGGGATTTCTCAGTGCATGGCCATCCCAGGGGTAAAGCCGCTGATGTGTCTGGTTTTCATCAAGCCACTGTGTGCCCATAAGAGCCTGGGCCGCATATTCCCATTCGGCTTCAGTCGGGAGCCTGTAGTCAGGCAATACAACCCCGCTTTCGAGGGGGATCCTGCCACCGGTTTCTGCCGGCATGTTCTCAAGACCGGCATCGGTAGCTAATTTAAAATTAACGACTGCAGTTCTCCAGTTACAGTAATCCATGGCCTGTCTCCAGGTAACACCTACCACAGGATAATATCTGAAGCCGGGATAACGGAGATAGTGATCTTCATACGGGTCATTGAAGGCAAGTTCGCTGGTCCAGACCGTTGTATCGGGCAACGCCCTTTCATAGGTAGTCCTGGGACTGTCGATACTCAGGTAATGCAGGTATTCCAGCCAGTGTATATTGGCAACTTCAGTTTCATCCATGTAGAATGAAGCCACAGTCACTGTCCTTTCCACATTATCTCTTGAGAAGAGGATATCTTCTTCAAACGATCCCAGCACAGCACGACCACCCTCGATAAATACCAGATTAGGCCCATCAGGCTGACCTTTGAAATTTGCGACCTGAAAACCTGTCTCTGAATTGTATTCTAAGCCGGTTGTTGTACTATGCCTCCCGGGATCTGTTGCAGTTGGATGGGATTTGCCAAATCCCCCACAGGAATACGCCAAAAACCCAATTGAAATCCCAAGGATGCATTGCTTTAATACATCAATTGATTTTCCCATAAATTTATTCATTAATGACCCTGTTAACGCTAAGTTCTTGTGAATCAGATTCTTATTAAAGACAATCGCAAATATAACATTATTAGAACCTAAAAATTCAAAATTTATTGTATCAAATCCAACGGAAATGTAAAATTTTTAATTAAAAATTACAATTTTCCAAGAACCGGAAATACACCGTATTATCTATAAATAGGAATTCCTTCGAGTTTATTGTATGATTTGTAATATTATTTTGGACAAAGTTCCTGGAAGGCCGCCATAGCCTGGCTTACCGAGCTTATCGAATTCAGGGTTAGGGTTGGCTTATTATTCACCTCCCTGAATCTGCAATTTTTTGGATGCTGCTGGACGTATTTTATAATGCTTCCAAAAACTTCGGATTTATAGTAATCATCTTTTCCGGTATTGATAAAATACGCTTTTGCTGTATTATTTTTCAGCATAATTTTTTCGAAGCCGATTCTTACTGCAATCCACCTGAGCCTGACCGTATCCATAAGGGTAAATACAGGTTCAGGAATGGGGCCAAATCTGTCCCTCAGTTCCGCTTCGAATTCCGAAAGCTGTTCTTCGTTCATAATATTGTCGAGCCTTCCATACAGATTCAATCGTTCGCTGATATTTTTCACATAATCATCGGGAATCAGCATTTCGAGGTCTGTTTCAATAATACAATCCTGAGAGATGAGGGCTGCTTTTTTTGCCAAATCAACTTCGAACAAATCCCGGAATTCATTTTCCTTCAACTCCTGAATGGCTTCATCAAGGATATTATGGTAGGTATCGAACCCAAGGTCATTAATAAAGCCGCTTTGCTCGGCTCCAAGAAGATTCCCGGCGCCACGGATATCGAGGTCCCTCATGGCTACCTTAAAACCGTCGCCCAGCTCTGAAAATTCTTCCAGGGTTATCAATCGTTTTATTGATTCGGAGGTCAATTGTCCTTTGGGAGGTGTCAGCAGGTAACAATAGGCTTTCTGGTTTGACCTGCCCACCCTTCCTCTCATCTGGTGCAGGTCGGATAAGCCAAATGTATGGGCCCTGTTTATGATGATGGTATTTGCGTTCGGTATGTCGAGGCCTGATTCGATAATATTGGTGGAAACAAGGACATTATAATATCCATCGATAAATTTCAGCATAATTTTTTCGAGCTTGTCGCCCTTCATTTGACCGTGAGCGATCGCAATCTTTGCGTCCGGTACCAGTTTCAAAATATTATTTGCAATCTCCTCGATATCGCTGATGCGGTTATGAACAAAAAAAACCTGCCCATTTCTTTTAAGCTCGAAACGGATGGCATCGCGGATCAAAGCTTCATTAAATGAATGGACTTCAGTGGTAACCGGCTGGCGGTTCGGAGGCGGGGTAGCAATGATGCTCAGGTCGCGGGCTCCCATCAATGAGAACTGCAAGGTCCGCGGTATGGGGGTTGCGGTGAGTGTAAGTGTATCGACATTTATTTTAAACTCTTTGATTTTTTCTTTCATGCTCACGCCAAATTTTTGTTCCTCATCAATGACAAGAAGTCCCAGGTCATGGAATTTCACGTCTTTAGCGACAAGCCGGTGAGTTCCGATAATAATGTCGATCTGGCCGTTCATAATTTCCCGGATGATCCGCTTTACCTCCGAAGGCGGCCTGAACCTGCTCAGATAATCTATATTAACCGGAAATCCGATGAGTCTTTCCCTGAAAGTCCTGTAATGCTGAAAAGCAAGAATGGTAGTTGGTACCAGTATGGCCACTTGCTTGGAATCGCTTACGCTTTTAAATGCCGCCCGGATAGCCACTTCTGTCTTTCCGAACCCCACGTCCCCGCAAACCAGCCGGTCCATGGCGAAGGGTTTCTCAAGGTCTTTTTTAACATCGATCGCCGCCCTGGCCTGATCCGGCGTATCTTCATATATAAATGAGGATTCAAGTTCCGCCTGCAGGTAACTATCGGAACTAAAGTTAAAGCCTGGCGTTGCCTTTCGTTTGGCATATAACCTGATCAGGTCCTGGGCAATATCCTTGACGCGTTTCTTGACCTTTCTCTTTTTTTGCTCCCAGTCGCCGCTGCCTAATTTACTTAATACAGCAGGGCTTCCTTCCCTGCCGGAATACTTTGAAATTTTATGCAGCGACTGAACCCCGATGTAAAGCAGGTCATCGTCTTTATAAATAATTCTTAAAGCTTCCTGTGCACGGCCGTCGACATCAATTTTATCGAGGCCCACGAACCGCCCGATACCATAATCAATGTGCGTGACATAATCCCCCGGCTGAAGCGTTTTTAATTCCCTTAAAGTCAGGGCCTTTGATTTGCTGAATGATGGCTTGCTTTTATAACGGTGGTACCGGTCGAAAATCTGGTGATCGGTAAAGATCAGGATTTTCATCAGATGGTCGATAAACCCGGCGCGTATGGAAGAAAATAAAATTTCAAAATGTATGCCCGGATTGATTTCGTTAAAAATAGAGCGGAGCCTGGTAAACTGATTTTCAGATTCTGAAGCAATAAAACAGGTATATCCCTTCAGCGAATATTCCCCAAGCTTATCCGCGAGCAATTCGAAGTTTTTATTAAAGGATGGCTGTGTCCCTGCCGAAAATTCAATAATTTCCGAATTATCAAGGTGCTGCCTGCTCCCGAATTCCACAATTGTCCGTTCGAGGAAATAGTAATTAAAAGTAGACGTGGTCTCGAATAATTCAGCGGGTTCCAGCAAAACCGAAGTGTCTCCGCCTTTTTTTAAGAATTCCTGGTATTCCTGACTTGCTTTTCCGAAATATTTTTCGATCGTTTCGGAAACCAGACTATAATCTTTAATCCAGATGACCGTATTATCAGGGAAGAATGATAAAAATGATTCGCGTTTCTCTTCAAGCAGGTTTGCCTGTATATTCGGAAGAAGCTGTATCTCGTTTAAATATTTAACCGATATCTGGGTATCCGGATTGAAAGTCCTGATGCTCTCAACGGAATTCCCGGTCAGCTCAATACGGTAAGGCAGCTCATTGGTAAAGGAAAATACGTCAACGATACCGCCCCGAAGGCTGTATTGCCCGGCTTCAAAAACGAAATCTGTCTTTTCAAATCCATACCCGATCAGGTTTTCATTAAAGGAATCCATATTAAGTTCGACGCCGGTTGATACCCGCAATGAATATCTGACAAGCGAACGTTTATTGATCACTTTTTCCGTCAGGGCTTCCGGGTAAGAAACGATTAATTCACCGTTTATATCCTTCCGGCTGATCCGGTGAAGGATCTCCGTCCTTGCCAGTACATTAGCGTTCTCAATTTCCTGGAATTCATAGGGTTTCTTATATGAACCCGGGAACAGATGAATTTCTTTCTCAGGAAAAATTGATTCCAGGTCATTCACAAAATATGCGGCTTCTTCCCTGTCCTGGGCAATGATCAAATAATTCTGGTTGTGGAGAAAATATGTGGCCGACAGGACAATAGCATCGAGGCTTCCTGCCAGCCCGTTTAATTTCAATCTTTTCCGGGGAGTCTTAAGTTTTTCAGCTAATGTCTGTACGATACTATCCTGTTGATATTTTTTGAGCAATTCTTTCACATGTATTAAAGACGAAATTTATCCGGCAAAATTACCAACATTCCTGAACCCGGGAGGAATAACATGGATATACATTGTAAATCGTTCCGGATTAATTTTCATTCAATTATGATAAATTCGTGTGATCATACACCCGGCCACAGAAATGAGAATAAAATACTATTTATTTGTCATCCTTGCGACATTGGCTGTTGTCGACGCCCTGGGGCAAATTGCGGAAGAAACCGCAAATTCCACTTCGTTGTTGATGATTTTTGCACCTGACATTAAAGAAGAAAATTACGGCAATCAGCTCCTGATCCTTTCTAAAGAACCAATCGAACTCGACCGCAGGAATATATTGATCCTCGAAATATTTCCTGAAGGCGGATTGGAACCTGACGGGTCTTCGATGGATGAGGAGAAAGCGCGGAAACTAAGGATCGATTACAAAATAGGTGATCATGAATTCAGGATCATACTGCTTGATAAATCCGGATCCGTCATTCTGAATAGTCCCAAAACCGTGGAAAACCAGGAAATATTCAAGTTGCTGGATAAATCATCCCCATAACCGAGGGGAAGCCCCCAATCTTTACTGGTTATAATATTTGTAAAAAATCTTTTCAATAACCTCAACAGGCACAATGTGGCGCGGGGCCTGAATTGCCGATTCAAGTATTTCCCTGATCGCCTCGATTTTCAGGTTCATTTTTAATCCAAGGTCAAGGCAAAAATTCATTTCACTTGCGGAAATGATCCTATCGATACCCATAAGGATGATGATCCGGTGGTATTGCATCATCACATGGTATATATCGCCTGGAGGAGTAAATTCAATATTAAGGTTTGTTTCCCTGATTTTTTTCAGGTCTTCCTTGCCGATTCCTAATTTTTCTGCAACTGCATTGATAAAAGTAATTTCATTCGGGGATTCCTGTCCGTCGATCCGGGATAGTTTAACCAGGTCGTTTAAGTGACTGATTTTTTCCTGATACAGATTATCCATTGAAAAAATGATTTAATCGATGCAATTTCAAGCCACCGTTTGGCAGCAAGTTAAGCATTATTGAAATATGAGAAGCGGAAATATTTCTTTTTTTCCGGGGAACCGGCATTTCGCATGAACCTGTCTGATTAAAGCAAATCGTTAAGGTTTATGGAAATTTCCTCATTTACGGGAACAGTTACCGGTAAGCCTGACGATTTAACTCTAATCTTACCTTTATATTTAAGGCTCAAGCCTTTGCCGGCGAGCAGGCTTAATGCATTATTCTTAACCAGTTCCTTCACCAGGTCCGGGTCGATGTTGATGCTGAGCGGGACGGTGAATTCCTGTTCAGGAGGGATGTCAAGATAAAATTTTTCTTTGATCGTTGCAACCGGCTCCCCGTTAAGGAAGACGCATATGTCCGCATTTTTTAAATACAATTTTTTCTTATTGGGATTGTAAAAGATCCCGTCTCCCTTAAGAATGACATTGGAGCCGTCGGAGGTTGCTGTAAATTCTGTAATAGCCTTAAACTCCGGAACATCAATACCGTAACATGAAATTAAAAACAATAATCCGCAAAAATAAAAAATGGATTTGCGCATATGATTTCAGGATTTAAAGATCACGCCAACCAGACCTGATCAGGCCGATCATACATTGCAGTACGGGGTCCTCAAAAAGCCCGTCGTAGATAACAGGGAGTATTGTTTCCCCAGACCCGGATAGCAGGCCGAATTTGTTATTCCTCGAAACAATCAAACTCCCATTGTTGAGAACCTGAATATCATCGTATCGCGGGATTACGGTAAGAGATCCTCTTGTATTAATATAGCCGTATAACCCGTTTTTGGTACAAAGAAAGCCACCCGAAGGCTGGAGGATGACAGCCTGGTATTCCTCATCCTGAACCGACTCACCCTGGTTGTTGATTATGCCGGTTCCCGCTCCCCTTCGAATTACGATAAATCCGTTATACCGGGAGAAAACATCATCGTAAAAAGGTTGGATCAAAAATTTCTCATTTTTACTGATGAAGCCCCATCGTCCCAGGATCTTAACAGGTGCAATTCCATCATTAAAATCCATCGCTTCGGCATACCGGTTGGCGATCCGTAATTTACCGTTAACATCGATGAATCCGTAATTCCGGTCGATCAGTACCCTGAAATATCCATCCGAAAAAGATAATATTGAATCAATATCTGTGAGATTATAGAATAACGTCTTTCCGCTGGAATTCACAGCCCCCCAGCCGTCAACACTTTTAAATACAAACAATGAATCTTTAGTATAATAGGTTATATGATCGCCGAAAGGATAAAGCAATGTATTATAATCCTGGTCAAGCAATCCCAATTTTCCTTCCCGGCTTTTTACCCTGAAAAACTTTCCTTCAGGAACAATGATATGCTCGGTCTGGTAAAGCGTATCGCCCAATATATTCAGGATGATGCTCCCGAAGTAACCGGAAACTAATATCCGATCGTCCTGCATTACGTTTATTTGCATGGGTCCGGGATATATGAACCAACGATTCTTCCAGAGCAAACCGTTTTCCCTGTGAAATACGACTTTGATCAATCCACTCTCATTATAACAGATGGTATCGTAAATGCAGTTAATTTTTTCTTCACCGCGGTTATTCAATATTCCCCAGAATCCTTTACGTCTGGCCAGGATATTTCCCCTGTCGATGGGAACAAGACTTTCATACAATCCATAATTGAGAATCTCTCCTTCACGGTTTCCCATCATCCATCCCATTTCGGAATCCTGTCGCGCATACAACAATACGTAATCGTCGCGGCAAACGATTGAATCATAAATCATCGGATAAATGAATTTTCCGTCAGGGTTTATAAGTCCCTGTTTATGTTTTTCACCGACAACCAGGGAATTTTTATAAATTTTAACAACCCTAACGCCGGGAAATGATCCTAAACAACTGTCATTCAGGTTTATAATTTTCAAATTATTTTCTGCCAAGGCAATCAGCCTGTCGGAGGATACGGGGATAAGGCTGTCATATGATAATTTTACAAT
>DATDPY010000204.1:0-6456 GCA_035292565.1 Cyclobacteriaceae bacterium
ATATATACAAATCACAATATTGTTATTGAGAAGATATAAAAAAACCGCCGTTCATGGCGGTTCATATCTATAATCATCACGGCGTTTGATTACGCGGGGCTTTCCTGATTAGCAGCTTCCCTCGCTTTACCAACCGAAAAATTTCTTGAGGTCTTTCGTCCGCAATAGGAGCATTCATAATACTTTATCAGTTCTCCCTTGCTTGTTTCTGTTGGTGATGAAACCACTTCTTCCCTGTAAATTTTCAGCGTTTGGAAACCGCAATTATCGCATTTCTCCGAATGCTTATGGCCTTCATATTTTTCGATTTTGGTATACCCTGATTCTTTGTCAATCCATACGTCATAGTCCATCGAGAAAGCCATTTCCTCAGCCTGCATTCCTTCAGTAAGGTAAACGTCTTCCTCCTCTTCAGAAAGGAGGACCATTTCATTTCCAGTGGGTGAAATGCGAGGTTTATATCTCCATTTTTTTAATTTTTTCTCAACATTTGCCGGGTAGTAGATTTTAAAGAAGTTGTAAATAACAACCATGAATATGGATGCGAATATCAGGGTCCCCAAAAGCCTGGCAATGAGTATCCCGACGTCGATCTGTTCCCTTTCACTGAACAGCGAATTGAGGAAGAACCAACCAGCTATCACAATGAGAAATCCGCATGCCATATAGTTTTTGATCTCATTCTGGTTTATAAAGTCGTGCTTTCCTTTATAATCGACGACCATTGAAAGTCGTGTATGATAGATCAGGAATATGAGGACACTTAATCCAATGGATGCAATAGCTCCCCACAGCAAAATCGCATTCATAGAAATTTGTAGAAGTATACCGGCATTCATATTGGTTTAATTAAAAGATTATACTATTTCCCTATACTATATACTCTCCGAAGAAGAAAGGTAAACACAATTAAGTGAAATTTATTCTTTGATAATCATTTAATACGCAATAAATGAAAATATCCATAACAAATCAAGTATTAAAGCTTTTTCGGAGGGTTTTTTGTGAAAAATTTAATTATTTCACTTCGGGAACGAATGCCTTCTAAGGCATATGTCCGCGCGGGGACTTTAGAATAATCCAATATCAAAGACATGATTCCGGGAGAGGGGCATGTCCTGGAAAACCAGCCTTACTCACAACCATTTTTTTGGCAAGCTGTACCATGTAGGTGATTATCAAGATATAGGAGCCCTCATGATCAAATAACGAGTAAATATGGATCATGCCCGTATCTTAAATTAATCCCCGTCAGGCTTTTGGATAATTTTCATAACCACGGTATGAATATCGCCGTCATCGTCACGGATAGTCAATCTAAATGCCGGGTTATCGGAATTAAGATCAATTTCCGATTCAGTTATTTGTTTATTTTTCAGGAGTCCGTTTATAGCGCCGATAAGGGTCTTCAGAATACCCGTTAATTCCACCTCTATCGGGCTCGGATTATATGAAGGGGTTTTCATTTGAATGATTTATTGATAGACTACCATTTAATTAAGGTCGATGCCCAGGTAAATCCACTACCAAATGCAGCAAGACATATCAGCTTCCCTTCCGAGATTTTACCTTCGGCACATGCTTCACTCATCGCAATCGGTATAGAAGCGGCAGTGGTATTCCCGTATCGCATGATATTATGATATACCTTCCCCTTAAGACCGAGTTTTTCCTCAATGAAAGCGCTTATCCTCAGATTAGCCTGATGGGGTATGAGGAGGTCGATATCATCCTTTACATGATGGTTGAATTTCAGGGATTCCATAATAACTTCGATAAACCGGACGATGGCATGTTTGAAAACAAGATTTCCGTTCATATAACCATAAATCGTATCTCCATCCATAAGTTCCCTGTACATCCTTACTTTCCTGCTGCTTCCCGGGTCACGGACAAAAAGTTCTTCAGCGAACTTGCCGTCGGCATGCAGGTGGGTTGATAATATTCCTTGATCAGGATTTTCCGAAGGTTGCAAGACCACCGCACCGGCGCCGTCGCCAAATATGACAGATACTGCCCTGCCCCTGGATGTGAGGTCAAGTCCTGAAGATTGAATTTCAGATCCAATCACCAGGGCATTATTATACATCCCGGTTTTTATATACTGGTCAGCGATCGACAGGCCATAAATAAATCCTGAGCAGGCATTCCTGATATCAATCGCAGGGATGCCTTCCATTCCGAGTTCGCGCTGCATCAGGACCCCTGATCCAGGAAACATATAGTCCGGAGATATTGTAGCGTATACGATAACGTCAATTGCGGAAGGAGTTAATCCTGCCATTGCAAGAGCCTTTCGGGAAGCTTCTGCAGCCATGCTGGCATTTGTATCTTTTTCGGGATTAAAAAATCGGCGTTCATTTATCCCGGTCCTCTCGACGATCCATTCATTTGAGGTATCCATTAATTTTTCGAGATCAAAATTTGTAACAATGCGTTCCGGAACATAATGACCCACACCCGTGATTTTACTTTTTCTCATGTTATTTGTTAAAAAATACCTGCCATTTTTGTCATTGTAATATGTCACTTTTTTAAATGATCTTCAAATTCTTACAGGATTTCCTGAGAAAAAATAAACCAGGAAAACCGGTATTTCCTGGTTTATCAATCATTAACCTGCGCTATTAATTTTATTAATAGGCGCTTGCTCCTTAAAGCAAGATGGCAATTGTAAAATTTTGCCTTGAAAAAACAAATAAATCCAACAATACAAACCCATCCATAGTTAAAACGGAGAAAAAATCAGGATAGTTTCATTTATAGACGTCTGGCAATAAAATTGATTAACCGGCTAAATATTACATGAGTATTTTAGTCCCGGTTATTGATTATTAATTAACCTAACAAATCGCTCACTTTGTAAATAAGCTTTGTTAAGCTGGGCGATTCAGTAGGTTTTGTAACGACAAAACCGATCCAACCAAAAAGGGTAGTGCTTGGTAGAAATGCTGGAGAAATCCGGCATTTCTTTTTTTATTCCAGTTGAGTTAACCAAGAAATTCTTTTAAAACCTCACTCGACCGGGTTTTCCATGGTATCCTGCACATTAATACTTGCAGGATTAACCTCATTCTCGGTAAGGATTTTATACAATTCCTTTCTAAGGATCCGCTCGTCGTCAATCAAAATCGTACCTCCACCGGGTGATTTCCATAATGAGAAAGGGCTGCCAATGGTCTTTTTAATGTAAGTCTTATTGTTCATCATGAAAATTATCTTGGTTCCCACGGGCAATAACGGCTTGGCATTTTTGGGCTTAAGATCACTCATCATCATTCCTTTTGTACCTTAAAATTATAAAGTATTTAATCAAAAGACCTGAATTAGCCTATTTAAAAAATCTTTTATTTTTCTTTTTAATAACCATCGAAAACATTTTATTTGACAGGGAAAACATTATCCAGGCGTTAAATGACCTCATCATACTAACCTATAGGCAATAAAACCAGGAGCCATCATCAGCCAGCTATTGCCGGACCAATCAAAAACCACATATGATTTTTATCACAAAGGTTGTTAAGGATAACAGGAAGTATGATGAAAAACTATAAGGATCAGCTTTCCAGCATTAAACTTCCCGTGTTTATTTTGTTCAAGAATCTTAAATTCGAGCATGATTTTGATTTAGATTCGCCCGTTTCCAGGGGGGAAATTGTTTTTTCGGGGAAAAATTACCTTCCGATCAGGGATCGATTGCCTAAGCCCTGTATGTTCGAAGATGAATATAAGCAGTCACTGCTCGATTCCAAATACGGGCATATAACCGAAAATGAACTCGCCTTCGATGATTCGGTATTTGATATAACTGAAGGTGAGCCGTGCGATTATGAAATTTTCGGGGAGTCCTATACCATCGTGTGGTTCTGCCCGCCGGATGAAAATGTTATTATTAACTACTTGTTGAATGAATACAGGAAAAATAAAAACCTGGTAGCGATCTGGTCACAGCACATCGACCGGCTGCATCTATATCCTTTCGACAGCATCGATATCAGTTCCGATGATTTTTATGACCGTATCAATTCCCGGATTGAAAATGAGCTAAGGGCCTTGCCACAGCCACCCTCGGACCAGGAATGGATTGATCTTTCGGAATATATATAGCACTTTGTCAGGGATTAAGGGGATAAGATTATGTTCTTTTAGGTATCCGGCGGCAACAACGGTCATATTTATATTATCCTTATTCACCACCATGGCGGTAAGCTGGATTAAGGGTACCCTTTTCTTTCCATTGTTGAGATATTGATTTGCTTCAGAATTATTTTCATTGTTTCCCACCCTTGCGGCAGCGCTGGCGGCCGCGTAAGCTATTGCCTCAATAGGTTTGTACACCGTCATGGTCTGGGTACCGGCAATAATATTTCGAATGGATGTTTCTTCTGCATCCTGATAGCAATTAGCCCGCCATCCGGATAAAAAATTTTAGTGATTTTGAATTCATGATCCGAAGATTAAAAATTATAATCAATAAAATTTGTCAATTAAATTCAGCCTATAAAAGGCCGGGCATATATTTATCCGGGCACTGAATCTGAAAAGATTTTTTGAACAACAGATTTCTTAGAAATAAGGTAATTTCTCCGTATTATTGGGTCGATGGTCATTTTTTGCCATAATAACTCGATGCAAATTTTTAAATTTCAATGATATGATGAAGCGAAAAATAAACATGGGAATGGTCGGGGGCGGAAGCGGAGCCTTTATTGGTTCCGTTCACCGGATTGCTGCGTTAATGGACGGACACATTGAAATGGTATGCGGGGCGCTCAGTTCCGACCCGGGCCGTTCAAAATCATCAGGAGCGGAATGGTACCTGGCCGGAGAAAGAGTTTATGGATCCTATCAGGAAATGTTTGAGGCGGAAAGAAAGCTGCCGGAGGGGAAGAGAATGGATTTTGTTGCTATTGTGACGCCCAATCATTTGCATTATGAGCCTGCTAAACTTGCGTTAACCAGCAATTTTCACGTGGTATGTGACAAGCCTCTTTCCTTTAATACCAGAGAAGCGGAGGAATTGGCTGACCTGGTTAAAAAGACCGGGCTTGTTTTTGCCCTCACGCATACCTACACAGGATATCCCATGGTGAAACAGGCCAGGGAAATGGTGAGGTCGGGAACCTTCGGCAAAATCCGGAAAATTGTTGTGGAATACCCTCAGGGATGGCTCTCTACCGCCCTTGAGAAATCGGGCAATAAACAGGCGTCGTGGAGAACAGACCCAAAACGATCGGGCAAGGGAGGATCAACAGGCGATATCGGCACCCATGCAGGAAACCTGGCCGAATATATCAGCGGATTAAAAATTACTGAGCTCTGCGCCGATGTATCAACATTTGTGAGCGGGAGGTTACTTGACGATGATGCAAATGTATTACTTCATTTCGAAAACGGCGCAAAGGGTATTTTACATTGCAGCCAGATCTGCGCAGGCGAAGAAAATGATATTAACATTAAAATATACGGAGAGACCGGAGGAATTGAGTGGCACCAGCATGACCCCAATACCTTACTGGTGAAGAGACTTGGAAAGCCTGCAGAGATTTACCGTGCCGGCGGGGATAAATCCTACCTTGGCAAGTATGCGATGAAAAATTTCAGAACTCCCGGAGGACACCCGGAAGGATACCTGGAAGCTTTCGCAAATATTTACCGGAATGTCGCCTTAACGATACAGGTCAGACTGATGAACCAGAAACCGGATGAAATCTGGCTTGATTTCCCCACCGCTGATGACGGGGTGAGGGGCATGAAGCTCATCGATGCGATCATTGATTCAGGAAAAGGAAACTCAAAATGGATAAAACTTTAAACTTTTTAACTATATGAAAGGCCCTGGAATTTATTTGGCTCAATTCATGGGAGATGATCCTCCATTTAACAGCCTCGAAAACATTTGCCGCTACATGGCCGGATTAGGTTATGAAGGCGTGCAACTGCCCACATGGGATGGCCGATGTATCGATCTTCAAAAGCTTGCCGAAAACATGGATTATGTTGAAGAGATCAAGGCGACTGTAGCCAATACCGGCATGAAGATCTCGGAACTTGGAACGCATCTGCAGGGGCAACTGATTGCAGTCCATCCCGCGTATGACACTTTGTTTGACGGGTTCGCCCCACAGAAATTCCACAACAATCAGAAAGCAAGGACGGAATGGGCTGTCAAACAGATGATCTATGCAGCAAAGGCAAGCAAAAATCTGGGCCTTAATGCTGTCGTTACATTTTCCGGCGCTTTCCTATGGCCGTATATGTACCCCTGGCCCCAGCGTCCCAAAGGCCTGGTTGATTCGGGATTCCGGGAATTGGCAAAGCGATGGCTGCCTATTTTAAGGGAATATGATGAATGCAATGTAGACCTTTGTTTTGAAATACACCCCGGTGAAGATTTACATGACGGGATCACTTTCGAAAGATTCCTCGAAACAACCGGAAACCATCCCAGGGTAA
>DATDPY010000205.1:0-4013 GCA_035292565.1 Cyclobacteriaceae bacterium
ATGGCGCCTACATTGGTTAACGAAATCCCGGAAATTTCGGAATCGATCAGGCTTTGGCGCTGGATGGATGTCGTGATAAAATATGAGAATAATTCATTTACTGAAGATAAAATACTTCATGCCGATTCAAATTTCTTCGAATTCTTTTCATTCCGGTTATTGAACGGTGATCCTCATACCGCCCTTAAAGAACCCAATTCCATTGTAATCACGAAATCTTCTGCCGCTAAGTTTTTCGGGACCGGCGATCCCATGGGCAAGATCCTGAATTTCGCCAACGACAACAGGGCAATGAAAGTTACCGGGGTTGTCCAGGACCCTCCTGAAAATTCGCATATTCAATTCAATTACCTGGTTTCCTTTTCGTCGGGATATTTCGGGCCATCGGATATATGGATAAGCAACAGCCTGCAGACGTATTTTATCACGCATCCAGGCGTCGATATCCGGGAATTAAAGAAAAAGATCGATGACTTGGTCGTTAAATATGTCGGCCCGAATATTCAGCAGTATATGGGGGTCAGCCTCGAACAGTTTATACAGAATGGGGGCGCACTGGGTTACCTGATCGATCCCGTTAAGGAAATTCACCTGCGCTCGAAGATCCAGGGAGAATATGAACCGGTGGGCAACATTAATTATATATATATTTTCGGCGCCATCGGGATTTTCATCCTGGTGATCGCTTCGATCAATTTTATGAACATAACCACGGCGAGGTCTTCAGGGAGAGCCCGGGAGGTTGGAATGCGGAAAACATTCGGCTCGTTCAAATCCCAGCTCATTTCACAATTCCTGATCGAATCGATGATCTTCAGTTTCATTTCAGTTGTTTTTGCGTTTATCCTGGCCGTGATCCTTTTGCCGATGTTCAATGAATTATCAGGTAAAAACCTGCTGAGAAGAGAATTATTCAACCCGGTTTTGATAGCCACAGGCGCTTCGCTGATCATCATCGTTGGATTCCTCGCGGGCAGCTACCCGGCTTTCTACCTGACCCGGTTCAAGATCGTGGAAGTATTTAAGGGCGGGGCATCGAGGGGCACAAAAAGCGGATTGATCAGAGGGCTGCTGGTCACATTTCAGTTCATCATTTCCATCCTGCTGATCATATGCACCTGGATCGTTTACAGCCAGATGCGTTACACCATGAATCGGGATCTTGGATTTGATAAGCAAAAAGCAATCATCATATCCAATTGCGACAGGCTGAGTAACAACCGCAATGCGTTCAAACAGGAACTTTCGAAGGAATCCGGGATCGTTGCCGCCAGTTATACAATCAGTGTCATACCCGACGTGAACAGTACCACCGTATACCGGAAGCCCGGAACGGAGGAAGACCATCTGGTTGGGGAATACTATGCCGATCATGAACACCTTGCCGCAATGGGATTCCGGGTTGCTGAAGGCCGGAATTTTTCACTGGACTTCCCTTCGGACTCGACGGGGCTTCTCGTTAACGAAACACTCGTGAAAGTAATGGACTGGGACGAACCGTTAGGGGAAAAACTTATTTCATTTAACGGGCCGACGCCCATCGAACTTCACGTCGTAGGCGTATTGAAAGACTTTAATTTCGAATCGCTTAAAAGTGCAATCCGGCCGCTGGTGATCCGGCTCGGAGCCGGCTTTGGAAATAATATGGTCGTAAGGTACTCGATGGATGATCCGAAAAAAGCTATCGGAATAATCGAGGGAAAATGGAAGGAATATGCATCGTCCGAACGGTTAGAATACGCATTCCTGGACGAAAACTTCAATGAATTGTACAGGACCGATGTACGGATCGGCAAACTCCTGACTATATTTTCCATTCTCGCCATTTTCATCGCCTGTCTCGGATTGTTCGGACTTGCATCTTATACGGCAGAACAACGGACCCGCGAGATCGGCATCCGGAAGGCGATGGGCGCATCGGCGATAAGTATCGTCGGCCTGCTTTCAACAGAATTTATCAAATATATCGGGCTGGCATTCGTACTCTCGGTGGTTCCGGCATCGTATTTCATTTCAGGTTGGCTTGAGAATTTTGTTTACCGGGTGGATATTGATTATTTGATATTCATTCTGAGCGGATTGATTTCCCTGATTATTGCAGTTACAACAGTAAGCTACCAATCGATCAAGGCGGCAAGGATTAATCCTGCGGATACACTTCGATATGAATAACAGGAGCAGGATGATTTGATTCGCCATTTGCAATACACAATACGCGTTTCGCGAATCAAATGTCCTCTGCAAGGTACAAGTACCTTAATTTATTCTCATTCCTTTAGCATCAGGTACAATACCGCCGACCCTGAATTAAATGGAGAGGTAAATTGTTTAATCACCCCTCCCTGGGTCTCACCACCGGACTGAGAAGTTCCCGACACGGGATCAAACCATTCAGCATTCAACTGCCCGGCCACGGCAGTTAGATCAACAGTGGCCACGGTATCCGAGGGAAAATATACAATGTACTCTTTCCCGGAATTCGCCAGGCAATATCTGGTGGTGGTGAGTTCACCGGATGGAACCATGTTTACCAGGTCCAATCTATTTGCAAAATCATTTGTATAACCCAGGTTTCTCCGGATCGATTCAGACCAGTCCGTATCGAATGATTGCATGAGCACCTTTCCGTCATACGGGTCCATGAACAACGGGTTCATTCCGCGAAGAAATGATTTCCACACCCAGCCCACATTTCCACCCAGTCCCCATAAATGATCCGTATCGTTGACGATCACCTTGCTTCCATCGGCGGCCGGGGGATCATCGCGGTAGCCTCCTTCAGGATTCGGCGATACCCAGTCGGCCGGGCTGCCGAACAGGTCCCTGTTGCTTCCTCCCCTGTACTGGAATGTCATGCCCACAGGATGAAGGTTGCCCAATTGACTCTCATAATCCTTTATAAAACGGATCATGTGATATTGCCAGTCCGTGGATTCAGGATGGTTTTCATTGGAAATTTCATATAATACATTATCCAGGTCATTAACCGTTTCGATTACTTTCTTCAAATAGTTTTCCTGCAGTCCGAGGACCTTCCGATTATTCAATTCATGAATGATAAGTCGCGAAGCAAACGTTGTGTCAAGCCCGGTGTCATTAAAATTATTGAGCGGGTAAAAGGGGTGGTTTTGGTATGCGTCCGGGGAAAACTGTATCCCCCATCCCTCGAACAGCATGATGGAAACGTATAATCCATAGTCGTTCGCCTGTTCAATCCTGCTCCGCAGCCTGGTAAAGTAATCTTCATTGAATTTCGAAAGGTCGAATTTAAGATCCCCGTCGACTGCTGTTCCCGGGCCGGTGCGCAGCCAGGGATGGGGATTAACAAGGTAGGTCTTCGCATTTTCATCATCATTGGCATTCGTGTTCCAGTTCAGAAGTTCCCATGCCCACAGCCTGTAAAAATTATGATTATATTTTTTCAGGAACTCAAGGAATGCCGTATAATCGAATGTATCGGTTTTATCAAGGTAAGTCATGTCGACCAGGTTGTTCCAGGTATGCGAACCGGTGAGGTAAACCGCCTTGCCGGAGGAGTTGGTGAAATACCTTGGATTTATCGGGCTTACGATAAGGGGATCGCGCTTCTCATTGCAGGATAGCAATGCAAGGGAAAAAAGCACGGTCAGGTAACGTTGAATGCTCATAGTAATGGACTTAACCAATAAATTTCAAATCTCAGAAAACAAATAACAAAAAACTCCAAATTCCAAATCTTAAAATCCAAAATGGTATTCCAAAACCTATCCCCTAATCCGGAATTTAATTATGGACTCCGATTTTGGAATTTGGAACTTGGAGCTTGCTTGAATTTTGTTATTTGTTATTTGTTATTTGTTACTTGTTACTTCATTATTTCGCTAAAAATAAAGCTATGCATTACAGTTCCCAGCCTTTTCGGTACTCGCGCACCAGGTATTTATTAGCCTCGGGAATATTGGTGATCTTCATATTCTCGTGGTCATAGTCCACCCGTTTTCCTGCCCTTAATGCCACCGCGCCCAGGAGAATGG
>DATDPY010000206.1:0-2399 GCA_035292565.1 Cyclobacteriaceae bacterium
AAAGTGAACGCCGTGGTTTATTTCAGGGTGGTTCAGGCAGATAAGGCCATTGTGGAAGTTGAGAAGTTCCTGGAAGCTACCTCACAGCTTTCCCAGACCACACTTCGAAGTGTGCTTGGGCAATCCCAATTGGACGAGATCCTCGCGGAAAGGGATAAAATCAACCTGAAATTGCAGAAAATCATAGACAGCCAGACCGATCCCTGGGGAATCAAAGTCTCCATGGTTGAAGTGAAGCACGTTGACCTTCCCGTTGAAATGCAAAGAGCCATGGCCAAACAGGCGGAAGCAGAAAGGGAAAGAAGGGCCAAAGTTATCCATGCCGAAGGGGAATACGAGGCAAGCAAAAGATTAAAAGACGCCGCCGATATTATTGCAACCGAGCCAATTGCTTTGCAGTTAAGGTATTTGCAGACGTTAACCGAGGTGGCGTCGGAGAAAAATTCAACGACCATCTTTCCGATACCGATTGACTTATTGAAGCCCTTTCTGAGAGATCATTTAAAGGCAGATCCGGGGAAGAAGGAGGAAAGATAAAAGCGGCTAAAAGCCTTTTACTTATTTTATTCGGGGAATCCGGCTTTATCCGGCAAATTGACAGGTTGGTGCGGCATGAAGCTCATAGATAATAAAATTCCAGGGTAGTAAGCAATTCCTTTGAATTGCAGGCAGTCGCCGGGGTTATTAAAACAAAGGATTAGTTAAAATCGTGTTCGGCTGTACCATTATGTGAGATAAATAAAAAATCTTTAACTTCCAGGGTTTATCAGGTCCTTACTGAGAGACAGAAACCGTTACTGCCTGAAATATTTGGAAGCGTTAACATTTTAATATATAATCCATGGAACCGGTTAAGGATCTTTCAAATGTTCACCAATTAACAGGAAACCTTTTCAAGTGGCCTGAATCGCATTCGGATTGGGATCGTTACAAATTGTCGGTTGACCAGGTCAATTTTTTTAATGATAACGGGTACCTGCCCAATATCAAAATGCTCGAAGAATGGCAGGTGGACCGGCTTAATGAAGAGCTGGCGCAAATCATGGATCCCGGACATCCGGGCCATCATCTTTTTTATGAATTCCACAGCAATGAATCTTCGGACCCGGAAACGGTACTTTTTCATTCGCTTGGCCATTGGTGGATTACCGGAGGATTTCATGATATTTTATGGAACCCGGCTTTTGTCGTGGCAGCGTATCAGTTGCTCGGTGAAAAGCCGGTCCGGTTCTGGCACGATCAGCTCTTTTGCAAACCGGCCCGTCATGGAGGCGTTGTCGCCTGGCACCAGGACTATTCCTACTGGACCCGTACGCAACCCATGCAACACCTGAGCTGCTGGGTGGGACTCGATGATTCCGATATCAATAACGGTTGCGTGCACTATGTTCCGGGGAGTCACCACTGGGGCCTGATCCCGAAACCGGAACTTGCGGGAAACATGAATGGATTGCAGCAATTTCTTACGGAAGACCAAAAAGAACAATTCAAGCCCATCCCGGTGGAGATGAAAAAAGGTTATGGAGTTTTTCACCACCCGCTGATGGTGCATGGATCTTATGCAAACGGATCGCCGAGATCAAGAAGGGCTTTCGTATTAAATGTTTTTGCAGACGGCACTGTTTCTTCCACCAATGATGAACTTTTGGCTGGCGTACCCGTCATACCGGCCGGGGAAAAAATGGAAGGTCGGTTTTTCCCCTTATTATACGGCAAACCCTGATAATTCAAGGTAAAAAAAATACTCTGCAGCTGCCGGGTATTAAGTTAAGATTACCTTATTTCTTCCTGTCGGAATCATTTTAGCCCCTTTGATGTTGTGTCTGAATTGTTGACAAAGTAAATTGTATGGAATATCATAGCCTATCCGGAATTCATATCATAGGCTGAAAATATAGATTTAAATATAAATTTTTAAATATGAATACTATCACCAGACGGAATTTTGTGAAAGGACTTGCCGGTTCCACTGCGGGCATGGTAGTCCTCGGAACCGCAACCGATATACTGGCTAAATCTTATTCCAGGATCCGCGGGGCCAATGAAAGGATCAGGCTTGGCGTGATTGGATGCGGAGGGATGGCCACCGGTCATATGGAAGCTTTACTGGCCATGAAAGATTCCGACAACGTGGAAATCGCAGCCGTATGCGATATCTATTCCAACCGGCTTGATAAATCCGCTAAACTCACCGGAGCGAGGGCGATCAACGATTATCGAAAGCTCCTGGAATCAAAAGACCTGGACTATGTGCTTATCGCCACGCCCGAACACTGGCATTACCAGATGACCCTCGACGCCATTTCTGCAGGGAAGCATATTTATGTTGAGAAACCCATGACGCATACCATTGAACAGGCTTCCATGATCGTCAGGAAGGTGACGGAGTCAAAGCTGAA
>DATDPY010000207.1:0-4839 GCA_035292565.1 Cyclobacteriaceae bacterium
AGCCAGGAATATTCCTACCGTGAGGATGGCAAGCTCGAGCGAACTGTGTCTCATTTTGAAGGTTACCGCCAGGATTTGCAAGCCCCATGGCCGGTGTGGAATTATTTAAATACTACTGAAGAACAAGTATTTCAATACAGGTGTGACGGAGTTGAATTACAGGTCGATATTTTTTTCATTGACAGCGGTTCCATACCGGCAATAACCAGGACACGCCGCATGAATACCTATTATAATCTGGCACTGTGTGAAACTCACCCGGGAAGGTTGGAAGAGATTATTCTTTTCCCAAATCCAGCCAGCACCTATTTCCATATTTACGGAGCCACACCATTGGGCATTTCTTCTGTAAGCATTATTGACAGTCGCGGGAAACTAATATATGTAAATCAATTAGTTCTTAATAATTATGCTCCAGTAAATATAAACAGAATTCCTCCGGGCGTATATATCGTGAAAATAATAAATGAATCACGCGTTTTTACCAACCGACTGGTTGTTTCGAAATAAAATTCATTAGATTCAATTTACAGGCAAACTGATCGTAAATTTTGTTCCTTTCCCTTCTTCCGAATCCACAGAAATATTTCCGTTCAGCTTTTCGATGGATTTCCTGACCAGGTAGAGTCCCAATCCACTGCCGTGTGATTTTTCGGTGCCTTTGTAGAAAAGGTCGAATATTTTATCCCTGATCGCCTCTGGGATCCCAGGCCCTTTGTCCGAAAAGCATAATTTGTTTTTACCATCTTCCATGGCATAACTGATCATTACCGAGCATGGGGCTGATCCCGAAAAAATGAGGCTATTCTCCATCAGTTTATTAATTATAATGGAAAGAAAAAACGGATCGGACCTGATGACCGTTCCCCTCAAAGATGTATAACAGATCGCTTCCGGGTTCCCTGAAGATCCGGCCAGATTTTTTACCATGCGTTCAAGACTTACTTCCGTGATATTGACCTTTTGTTCGTTTACCTGCATTAGCTGGATCATGGACTCATTCTGGTCCCTGAATTTTTCAACAGTGTTTATGAGGCGGCAGAATGTTTCACTTTCCGCCAGGGATGGATTTTCGAGCCGTAATATATTCGTTATCCCCAGGAGCGTAGAAATCGGCGCCTTCAGGTTATGGGAAGCCTGGTAAAGCAATAAGTCAAGTTCCTTATTGGTGGATTCAAGAGCCTGCTGATATTTTTTATTATCATCAATGTCTTCCACGGAAACAACCATATGCGAATATTCCCCGTGGATCCTAACGGCAGCTACAGCCAGGCGGACCCAGATGATCTTCCCGTCTTTCCTGAGATAGCGTTTCTCATAAAAGTATTCATTGACAGTACCGTCAAGAAGCTTGTTATAAAGATTCAGGTTAAGGTTTATATCCTCCTTATAGGTAATGTCGAGGAAGGTCTTTTGCTGGAGTTCTTCCCAGCTATAACCCGTTATCTCGCAAAAGCGCTGGTTTACAAGGTGCCACTTAAGCTCCTTATCGATGATCACGATCCCAACCGGGGCATTCTCGATGATCCGCTGGAAGTTTTCCTCTGAAAATATGAATTTTAAATCTGACACGTATTTGGGCGATTTACGGATAATCAGGTGTACAAGAATTATCCGGCTTCCGTAAAACGGAATTTCGAAAGTAAATAATTTTCCTCAAAAGCCCTGTATTTTTCGTCAACTGTCAAAGATGTTATGCTTTAACTGATATATTTCAGCGCCAAAGCCCTGAAATCCCGAATTATTTGCATATCTTGCGGAAAATTTCGCAGGGGGAAGAATACCCGACCGCAAAACCGGCTATTTCAATCCGAAGAATTTCAACAAATAAAATTTAAATGCAGTTTCATTCATTAAACATTATTGATCCTATTCTCAGGTCATTAAAAGAGGAGGGTTATGTTACTCCAACGCCAATTCAAGTCCAGGCAATTCCCGTAATTTTGAAAGGTAACGACCTTTTGGGCAGTGCACAGACGGGTACCGGCAAAACAGCCGCATTTGCGATCCCGATACTTCAATTATTGAGTAACAACAAGACCCATGAAAAAAAGAAGACCATCAGGAGCCTGATCGTTACTCCTACCCGGGAACTCGCCCTGCAGATCGGCGAAAGCCTGAAAGCTTACGGCCGCCATACAGGGTTAACCTGTGCAGTGGTTTATGGCGGTGTGAATCAGTTCCAGCAAACGAATGCCCTGAGGCATGGGGTTGATATTTTAGTCGCTACTCCGGGCAGGCTGCTCGACCTGATCAATCAGAGATATATCAACCTGAAGGATATCAAAATATTTGTACTGGATGAAGCAGACCGGATGCTCGATATGGGTTTTATCCATGACATAAAAAAAATACAGGGCATGCTCCCGCCCGTACGCCAATCCCTGTTTTTTTCCGCAACCATGCCTCCGGAGATCATAAGGCTGGCTGCTTCGATGCTGAATAATCCATCACAGGTGATCATCCAACCGGTTTCACCAACGCTGGATGCTATCCGGCAATTTCTATACTACGTGGATAAATCGAATAAGAACGCCCTGTTAATGGATGTATTGAAAGACGAGGAGATTAAAACCGCACTCGTTTTCACAAGGACCAAGCATGGAGCCGACAAGGTAGTTCGTATCCTTGAAAGGAATAATATTAAGGCAGAAGCACTTCACGGGAATAAATCACAAAGCCTCAGGCAAAGAGCATTAAGCAATTTTAAAAAACAACATACCCGGGTATTGGTGGCGACGGATATAGCAGCCCGCGGACTTGATGTCGACAACCTGGGGCTTGTAATCAATTATGAAATTCCCAATATCGCAGAAACTTATATCCACCGCATCGGAAGAACAGGACGTGCAGGTGCGGAAGGCACATCTTATTCTTTCTGTGACGCGGAGGAGAAAAAATATTTACGGGATATCGAAAAACTCATAAGAAAGAAAATCACCGTGATCGATGATCATCCATTTCCGCTGATCAATCACAATCCCGTGAAGGCGGTAAGCCAGGAACGGGTATATTCCACGAATCCAGGGAATGGTTCTCCTGGGAACAGATTCAGGAAGAACTGGCGTAAAAAGCCGGCAGGAAATAAAAGGAAATTCGAGAATAATTTTTCCCATAAGAGGTTCCAGTAATATCCTAAAGGGTGGATTCATTTTTATTCCCAGGCGGAATTTAATTCCAGGGTATCCTGCATAAAGCATCTTCTTTCCCGAAATAGGATCTCTATATTATTCCGGAGATTCCGGATCATCTGTAATCGATCGCTTTTAATTTTTTGATATTAATTCCTAATTGGATTAATATTGGAGGATTAACTATATGGTAAAATGGATCCGGAGGATTGAATTTGTTGAATCGCATAAAAGTCTCGGAAAGGGTTATGGGGGTAAAAACGAGGACGATGAATATTTTGACCTTCTGGCTAATTCTTGAACCACGTATAACGACTTTATGTTTATCTTCACGGGGGGTTATTCATAAAATCCAGGACGGGACCCGGATTTACCTATGAAAGATATTGAAAAATTAATCCCTCACAGGGCGCCTTTTCTGTTCCTCGATGAGATAACCTCCGTCGATGCGGAAAACATTAACGGCAACAGGACGTTTGCCAAATCGGAATCATTCGTTACGGAAAGTTTTCCCGGTACCAGGTTTGTACCGGGAATGATACTAATCGAATCCATGGTACAATGCGGAGGGGCCGGGGTACAGATGCTGGGATTAACCAAAGGATTGTTTGGGCTGGCCAATATCGAAAATGCGAACTTCATACGCAGAGTGAAATTCGGCGAGAAAGTTTGTTACGAGGTAAAAAATATCAGGATCGGGAAAAAAATAATCAAGCAATCAGGCATAGCCAAAGTTGACGGGGACATTGTTGCAGATGCTTCCTGGATGTGTGTGAGGATTGACTGAAGCGCTCCCTGGTCACTCTCCCTGCGATCAATTCAAACCAGATTTTAACCTTTCATCCTATCTGCGGGTCTGGAAATTTGGCTATTACGTGTTATATTAATATTCGCGGGATTAAAAAAGTTTACTTGAAAAGTATTTTTATCGTTGCCATCGTTGCAATCGGGAGTTATACGACGTACGCCCAACCGGTTCCCGACCGGTTCACCATCAGCGGATATGTCAGGGATTCCGCCAGAGGAGAGGAATTAATCGGAGCCAACATCATCATCACCGATTTACCCTCAACGGGCGCGACCACCAATGCTTACGGATTTTATTCGATAACTCTTCCGGCTGGCCTTTACACTCTTGTGACCCAGTATGTCGGATACCAGTCGGTCCGCACTCAGGTCTCGCTTGATAAAAATATCAGGCTCGATTTTTCCGTTGCTCAAAGCATTAATAGGCTTTCGGAAGTAGTCATCAGCTCAGAGCCTGACGATGCCAATGTAACCAACACCCGGATGGGAGTCGAAAAAATTGAAATCCGTGAAATTGAGAACATCCCCGTTTTGATGGTGGAGAGGGATGTATTAAAGACTCTGCAGCTTAAACCGGGTGTTAAATCAGCAGGAGAGGGAAACAGCGGTTTTTATGTGCGTGGAGGAACCGCCGACCAAAATCTGATCCTGCTCGATGAAGCTTCTGTCTTCAATGCGTCCCATCTGCTGGGCTTCTTTTCGGTTTTCAACTCCGATGCGTTGAAGGATATTACATTTTTCAAAGGGACGCAGCCGGCAGAATACGGGAGCCGCCTGTCGTCGGTGCTTGATATCCGGATGCAGGAAGGGAACGACAGGCGTTTCGGATTTGAAGGTGGCATTGGGCTGATCTCATCGAGATTGAAGGTAGAAGGCCCGATCGTAAAAGAAAAAGGATCAT
>DATDPY010000208.1:0-3790 GCA_035292565.1 Cyclobacteriaceae bacterium
AGTCCGGATTTCATTCTGAAACTGATTCGATTTCGCTTCATGGCTATGGCCTGGCTCATCCGGGGCTACCTGTCCATGATCATGTGAATGATGGTGAGCATGGTGTAGCATAGGGCTGAAATCATGATTGCGACTTGTTGAATCCGCAACTGCGGTTAAACTCACCTCAGCATCCAGCAATTCAATTTTTACATCTTCATCACTCTGTCCGCATCCGCAGGTACTGCACATAAATTCCTCCTCTTTTATTCACATATTCCGTAGATTGCCCGGCCCGGATTTTTGCCTTCAAGGATACTGTAAAAACCATCCAGGTATCTTGAAATATCATTGATATCGAATTTCGACATGCTGTTGCAATCCTTAAATACACCGTAAATTTCGTCCTTTTTATCCATAAATAGTCGGAACACGGAGGTGTAATCGTAAGCATTCCGGCATACACCCATGAAATGCCGTTCCCTGACAGATTCGAGGGCGAGGCTTTCGTGCGGAACGGCATAGGATGCATTGACCAATCCAGAATAATCAAAATCATACGGTATAGGAATCGGGCAGGGTTTTAAATGATCATTGAATTTGACCAGCTTAATATTGTGAAGATTCTGAATATACCAGTCGGTGTTCCCGATCATATATTGAAAAAGGGCGACGATGTCAAATGTAAGTGTGTCGAGCTCTCCCGGTTTCAATCCCATGCTTTCTATTTCCACTGCATTGAGCCGTTTTTCGAGATCGTCGATATCCTCAATAAAAAAACCAGGACTTTCATAGGATCGTTTGCCCGTAGATGAGTCCAGGAAAGTAATGCTGAGGAGGTAGGTACTGAAGCTGTAATCCGTTAGCTTTTGGAATGCCTGGTATATGAGGTACTCCCGCAGAACATAATTATCGAAATTATGGGCCTGCAGGCATTTCGACACCAGTTTCATCTTGCCCCATTCGTCGAACAGGCTGATGCCGTAAAGTGAATCGTTAAAGTCGATCCTGAGGGGCGGGTGCTGGCATTGATCGCGGCGCGAATTTCCGCGTGGGCGGATAGCTATTGATCGCTCTATTAATGTTGAATCCTCCTGGAAATAACTGATTCTGCCGGTGATATAGGTTGAATCATCACGGAGCCGGCTTAATTCCCTGAAGTCATAGGTAATGGTAATTTTAAAGGGATTATTGAATTGGAAGAGCGTGGAATCACCGCCAGGATCCCTTGATAAAACATCCCTGGCCGGTGCGATGAACAAAATCGCCAGGCTGAATATGGATTTTACCCTAGCTCTCATTTTCACAATTTAACAAATTCTGGGCAATTGTTCGCCGGCAAGCATATCGAGAATTCTTTTACCGCCGATCGCAGTCTGCATCAGCACCCTGCCCGGATGTCCCGGCGTTACCCGGCCGATCGCTGCGGCGTTCACCCCCATCGGGTGATCCTTCAAGGTGCGGAGGGCAATATCAGCTTCATCTTTTTCGATGATCATGAGAAATTTCCCTTCGTTGGCGACATATACCGGATCAAACCCCAGCATCTCGCAAAGCCCTCGGGTCTCAGGGCTGACCGGGATCTTCTCCTCCTCAACTTCGATCCCCCAGTTCCTGCCTGACGACACCTCGCATAATACGGAAGCCAGTCCCCCACGGGTAGGGTCTCTCATGAACTTTATTCCCCGGGTAACCGACAACAGCAATTTTATGATTCCATTCAGGCTCGAACAATCCGATTCAATGGAAGATCGAAAATTCAATGCACTCCTTGCCGCCATTATCGCCATACCATGATCCGCCAGGTTCCCGTTAAGGATCACCACATCGCCCGGGGCTACGAGGCTGCCGGAAGTAAGGGACGCATATTTCTCATCAACGTAACCTACCCCTGCAGTATTGATAAAAATTTTATCGCATTTTCCCTTATCTACTACTTTTGTGTCGCCGGCAACGATCTTTATTCCCGCCAGATCTGCCTCCTTTCTCATCGATTTCAGGATTTTAACCAGGTCACTGACGGGAAATCCTTCTTCGATGATAAATCCCGCTGTCAGGTACTTCGGCTCGGCTCCGGCTACAGCAAGATCATTTACCGTGCCGCACACTGCCAGCTTGCCGATGTCGCCGCCGGGAAAGAAAACCGGGTCAACCACAAATGAATCGGTGGTCATGGCAATTTTTCCGCTTATGGCAGGAAGAATTGCCGAGTCCCCCATGGATTGGGAATGCTCATTCCCGAAATATTTCAGAAAATAATCCCTGATCAGCTCGTGCATTTGACGGCCGCCGCTTCCGTGTCCAAGCAAAATCCTATCTTCCATGATAATGGTATCGGTAATATGCATGACAGGCCCCTTCATTGGAAACCATGCAAGCTCCAACAGGATTTACAGGATTACAGGATTTCCCGAATAAACTGCATTCATCGGGAGTGATACGCCCTTTCAGCACATCGCCGCACAAACACCGCGCATCTTCGCGGATATCAGGGACCTCGACATGGAAATGCAAACCTGCGTCGAAATCCGCGAATTCATTTTTCAGCCTTAAACCGCTCGATTTCAGGATGCCCAGGCCACGCCACCAGTCATCACACAATTCGAATACCTGGTCGAGCATATCCAGGGCCTTGCGGTTCCCTTCCGGTTTTACCGCACGCTTATATTGAATTTCAACCTTTGGTTCATTTTTCTCTGCTTGCATTACCAGCATGTAAATGGACTGCAGGATATCGACCGGCTCAAAACCTGAGATCACGCAACCGAGCCGATAGAGCCTGGGCAATTCTTCATAAATGGCCGATCCAGTTATAGTGCTCACATGACCGGGGCCGATGAAACCGTCGATATTGATCCCCTCTTCAACCAGGGCCCGCATGGCAGGGGGCATGACCTTGTGGGAACTCAGGACAAAAAAATTTTTCAAGCCTCCAGACCTGGCCATTAAAATGCCGGCGGCTGTGGAAGGAGCGGTAGTCTCGAAGCCTATTCCCAGAAATATAATTTTCCGGTCGGGGTATTTCTCTGCTATCTTTAATGCATCGAGGATTGAGTATACAATCTCGACCCTGCTTCCTTCCGCCTTCGCTTTTTCCAGGGTTGTATAGGAACCGGGCACCCTGATCAGATCTCCGAAAGTTGCAATGATCACTCCGGGAATCCGGCTTAAGGCCACTGCCTGATCGATGAATCCACGGCTTGACACACAAACCGGACAGCCGGGACCGGATTTAAGGGTAATATTTTCCGGTAACAATGACGGTATCCCTGATTTCTGGATGGCCATGGTGTGTCCGCCGCATACCTCCATGAAAGAAACCCTTTTCGTCGATGAGGCGCCAATCCTGGAGATCAGATCCCTGACCGCTGATTTATCTCTGAATTCGTCAACGTATTTCATTGCTGGTCCGGGTCCGGGGGGCGTTCAAGTTCATCAAGTTCCCTGAAAAGCTCCAGGGTGCTGAGGGCCTCTTCCCTGTCGAGCTTCTCAATGGCAAAGCCGGTGTGAAGCAGGATATAATCACCCGGCTTAATATTCTCGACAAGCTGTAGGCTGGCATCATATATGGTCCCGCCGATCGACACTCTGGCCATATCGCCGTTGACTTCGATTACTTCTGCAGGAATGCTTAAACACATATTTCGTTTTGTTTTTTTGAAAGTATGGCCAACTGACCGAGGGCTATGCCGCCGTCGTTGGCGGGAACAAGCTTATGACTATAGTAGTTAAATTTTTTCTCTTTTAGCATGATTTCAGTCATGGCCAGGATATATTTATTCTGGAATATTCCGCCCGACAGGACCACGCT